>CAYHRC010000044.1:0-12521 GCA_964358565.1 uncultured Sphingobacterium sp.
ATTATTTTTGTATTCTTAGTTCCTTTGCCAGGGCTTCAATACCTCTTTCGATGCCTCCATACCGCTGGGTATACTGGTGTACTTTCACCTTTTCTGATTCTTCAGTGGTGTAGGCTAAGTATTCTTCAGGTGACACTTCCGTCCGGTATACTTTTGAGTGCATTCCTCCAAGGCTGATAAATACTTCCTTATATTTCCTGGCCGGGTCATTCGCTTTATTGATGGACAGGACCTGTGCTTTCTCTTTTTCGGTCAGGCCCAAGAGCTCCTGTATCTGGTCGAATTTGTTCTGATACTTGCTTTGATCTAAAAGTATTTTACAGTCGCTATTATTAATGATAGCCTGCTTCACTACCGGTGAACTGATAATATCTTCTACCTCCCGGGTAACCACGATGGCCTCACCAAAGAATTTACGGACGGTTTTAAACAGGTATTTAATATATTCTGCCATGCCTTCTTTTGCGATTGCTTTCCAGGCTTCCTCTATCAGGATCATCTTGCGGACACCTTTCAGCTTGCGCATCTTGGAGATGAAAGTTTCCATAATAATAATGGTGACTACCGGGAACAGGATCGGGTGATCCTTAATGTTGTCCAGCTCAAAAACAATGAAGCGTTCTTTCAGCAGGTCCAGGTTTTCAGTAGCGTTCAGCAGGTAATCGAATTCACCGCCTTTGTAATATGGGCGAAGCACATACATGAAATTATCGATGTCGAAATCCTTTTCTTTTACTTTGTCGGCTTTCAAAACGCGGGTGAAATCTGTTTGCAGGAATTCATAGAAAGTATTAAAGCAGGGAAACAGCGTTTGATCACTGGCCAGCTTTTCATAATAAAGCTGGAGTGAGTTAGACAATGCCACATATTCCGATCTTCCGAAAGTTTCATCATCCTTTTTCCATAAGGCCAGCAGCAGGGTTTTAATGCTTTCTTTCTTTTCGGTGTCCAGCACATCGCCTTCACTGATATAAAAAGGGTTAAAACGGATGGGGTTCTTCTCATCATACGTGAAATAATACCCCTTAAGCATATCACATAATCCTTTATAGGAATGGCCCACATCAATCAGGACAATGTGCGTTCCCTGCTCATAATAGCTGCGCACCATATGATTGGTAAAAAATGATTTGCCGCTGCCGGAAGGGCCAAGTATGAACTTATTGCGGTTCGTGCAATAACCCAGCTGCATAGGTTCATCAGAGATATCTACCTGTATGGGTTTTCCGGTCAGCCGGTCGCCTAAACGGATACTCACCGGGCTTGGGCTGGAACGATAATTCGTTTCCAGGTTTAAAAAACATGCAGCCTGTTCCACGAATGTATCGAAGCTGTCATTCATCGGAAAGTCTGCTTCATTACCCGGTAAACCCGCCCAATAGATCTGTGGGGCTCCGTCAGTTTCCTGTTTCGGATTGGCATCCAACTGTACTAAGGCTGAGCTTATCTGATTCTTCAGATCTTTCAGCTTATCCAGGTTATCTGTCCAGGCAAATACATTAAAGTGTGCTTTAACCGGATGCCGCTGCTGGCTGATCGCTTCATTCAGAAAATCATGTGTGGCATCACGGCTTATCGCATTCTCCCTGGAATATGCGGAGAGTGATTGCAGCCTGAGGCGTTTGCTTTCCAGATGTTTTAGGGTTTGCTGTGCATCGCCGGTAAAAATGTACTGGTTAAAAATATGGTTACAGGGTAATAGCAGCCCTAAAGGCGAGGCAAACCCGGTGCTGAATTTAGTTCGGTCGGTTGAATACTTATCGTAATTGATGCGTGATCCGCATAATGGCGGCAAGTCTTCTGCATCGGCAAGGGTATACAGCTGGCAATGTTTGTTACCGATCCTGATCCCGTTTTTGAAATGAATATCCTGGATCAGGGAATGCTCATTTGCTTTCAGCAGGAAACAATACTGCTCAATGATTCCCGGCCTGCCAGCAGTTCCTGCAAGCTCATCATCGCTTAATCTCCGCAATCCTATTAAACCGCTGTCTTTTAATATCCGCTCAAACTGTCCCGCATGGTCTAAAAAGTCCGTGAATAAACCGGGGCGAATGGTTTGGGATGGTACAATGGATCTCCGCAGCAGGTTAGAAAAAATAGAAGATGCAGGCCGCCTGTCCTGTGGCTTCTTAGTGAGCAATATATAGCAGCGGTGATCCAAAAAGGCCCTTTTGTGAAAAAACCGTTCGCTTGCTGTAGATAGAAAGCTCTTGTCTGCCTTAAAATAATCTGCTTTATAAGTCTCTTCTATAAACCAGTCTTGTTTATGAAGGATGGTATGCCTGGGCAATATCTTAATCGCTTTAATCAGGATCTGGTGAAATGCTTCATAATCCCGGTCAGAGAGTGTAAAGATTTCCGGCAGGGTTACTTCATAGGCAATCGTAATATCTCCCTGCATGGAAAGAATGGCATCATGTTCCACTTTATAAACGGGCAGTATTTTTTCTATATCAGCCATTACGCATTTTTTAATCGTGTGAAAATCCTTCGGGACCGGAACCTGATATTTACCGGTATGCTATGTTTTGCAGCCCGCTTCATCAGGCCATACTGACCGTATTTGTGACTCAGGTGAAATACAGATATAAACAAGCCTGTACCCAGGCTGATAATTATAGCCAGGCAAATAAACAGGTTCAATCCTATGATATAAATTGCTGTGAAAAGGATCAGTAATGCAACCAGACCGATAGCCAGGTAAGCGATATACTGGGCTTTCAAACCTTTAAATTCGATTGGCTTATTAATGCCCTTGTTGATCTGATAAATACTGCTCATAGCCTCATCCCCCGCCTTCTCCAAAGGAGAAGGAGCTTTTATTGAATTGATTAAATACCAAAGAAAGATTTAAGCACCGTAGCCACTACGACTAAGAAGATGCAGCTGCCAAACCATGCGGATGCTACTTTACCGGTGTCCGGCTCACCGGCATTCCACTTTTGATATACCTTTATAGCGCCTATAAGTCCGACAACCGCACCAATGGCATACATCAGATCGGTTCCTGTATCGAAATAACCTTTTACTTTATTGGTGGCTTCGGTTATCCCTGCATTGCCGTCCTGGGCCAATGCGATGCCTATAGAATAAATGAGAACCGCTGAAATAAGCAATATCTTTTTTGAGGTTGTTTTTATGATCATGATCCTGAGATTAATAAGCTTCCTTATCCGGGTTTACTAAGGGGGTATCCCACAGGACATTCAGCTCTTCTTCGGAAAGGGAGAATGAAAACCTGTCTTTACTATTCTCCAGCATATACTGATTAATAGCCTGCCTGTACCTGCTTTTGGATACCGGGTTGTATTTGGAAATGATAAAATGGAACAGGGATAGAAATTCTTCTTTGGATTCTCCTGTTTCAGCTACGATGCTGATCAGTGTTTTAAACTCATTAAGCAGATCGGGGATGCTGCCTAAAAGAAGATAAGGCTCTTCTTCCGGGCTTAATGGTCTTTCTTTATCCTGTGCAAACATCAGATCTTCCATACCGGAAATACTCGTTCCTTCTTCAGTTGCAGGTTTGCCTAATAGCGTCTCTTCATCATCCTGTCCGGGGTTGGTTCCTGGTTCCGGCTGATAAGACGCTAAGGATTGTTGTTTTCCGGAACTTATCCTGCCGGGGAGTAGACGGCTAAGTCCATCCCGGTAATAGAGCAATCCGATAATTGCGTAATAAATAAGTGCTGTTCCTGTGATGCTTAGCGTGTATTGCTGCCAGGTAAATTGTTCTAACATAGCTTTCGTTTTTAAATGACGAAAGCAAAGATGTGGCTGATTAGAAAGTTGGGTTCACCAGTATATACCCTCTGGTATGTTTTTTTCAGATCAGGAAGAGTTAATTAAGATCGTGAATAAGATTAGGACTGAGGAAAAACACGCCTTAACTCCTAAAAACTCAGATTATTTAACCACCCCAGTAAATCAATACAAATGAAATGTAAAAGAACTTTCCGATAAAAAAGTAAAACAGGGATTGATTATTAATAGTTAAACGATTGCAGTTTGAACCTAGTAAGAATTACCTCGATACAAAAAAAGAAACAAATATGGTTATATGAGCAAGTTAACATAAGCTATACATACAAGCCACACTCCTACTGATACCCGGATATGTTGGTTATAATCATCAAATCCTTAAATACCCTATTTTATTTTACTCTTTACTTTGTCAAGCTGAATCATCTTCAATTAGTTTGTGACTAATTCTTCCTTCCACAATAATTCTTATTTAATTCTTTTAAACTATTATAGGAGCTATCCTTATTAAAATGCACCCTTGTAATTGAGGAATAATCTATGGGGATCTTAAAAGCATTTTTAAGAGGGACTTCTAAAATTTTAGTGACTATGTAGCGTATAATTCCACCATGGGCTACAACCGCTACATTTTCAAAAGGAGTCTGCAGTAATTCTACAATGAATTGATCTGCACGGTAACTTAGGTCTAGAAAGGATTCTCCACCAGGAATCTTACAACTTACAAAATCAGCCATCCATTCATTCAATCGAATCTGGTCTATCTCCTGCCATTTTCTCATTTCCCATTCTCCAAAGTTTAATTCTAGCAAACGCGCATCAGTAAACAGGTTGGTAGTGGAAAGCTTTTCAGCGAGAATGGAGCACCGCTTTAAAGGACTTGTATATACTGCATCAAATGGATCAGGCAAGTTCCTTTTTAAAAAATCAAGCTCATCTTGGAAAGTTTCTGCTAAGGCAAGATCAGACTGCCCATAACAGATTCCTTTTTCAACCAGAGGGGAAGTGTGTCTTATCAAATAAACTTCCATAGTGCAATGAAACTTAGATAAAATACGACCTCACAAATTTGTTGGGTGGCTCCTCCGCAGTCACCTGTTTGACCTCCAATCCATTTGACATAGTATCTACTTAAATACCATCTTGCTGCGAATACCGGAATAAGCAAAAGAAAAATGTAAACGTTCCAGAACATTAAGAGAGGTAGAATTCCGAAGCAAGCTCCTGCAAAAAGTGATATACCTGACATTCTATGTGCTGCAGGTTTTGCCTTGCTGTCAGCATCTTCTCTTACATAGTCAAGCGTAAATAACAGGGTGGAAGCTGCAAAGCGGCTGAGTGCATGCCCGGTAATCAGAGCAAAAGGAATTTGCCGGCGATCTATGTCATATAAAGTAGCAAATTTTAATGAAAAAATACAAATAAGCCCAATTACCCCAAAGGCTCCAACACGGGAATCCTTCATGATTCTTAGAATACTTTCTTTAGTCCAGCCACCACCAAAACCATCACAAACATCGGAAAGCCCGTCTTCATGAAATGCTCCTGTGGTAAGAATTGTAGCAACCATACTTAAAAGTATTGCAATCGAATGCGGGAAAACAAAAGCACTCAAATAATAAATCAAGGCTCCTATAGCTCCCACAATAAAACCGACCAAAGGGAAATAGCGAGAGCTTTTAGTTAAATACTCCGGGGAATGATCAGACCATTTTGGACATGGAATCCTGGTAAAAAACATTAGTGCAGTAAAAAATATACGTATTTCTCGTTTCATTTAGATGCTTGTAATACTTTATCAGATAACCCGGTGCTTTTAAAACTTGCCATTTCATTTAGAAAAGACAACGCGGACTTAATTACCGGAAATGCCACAGCACAACCCGACCCTTCACCAAGTCGCATTTTCAGCTGAAGCAATTCCTCTGCTTTCAGATGATTTAAAAGTAAACGATGGCCTTTCTCCTCGGAACAGTGGCAAAAAAGTGCATTTCTTTTTATTCCTGAATGAAGTTTCCAGGCAATTAAAAATGCAACGGTTGAAATGAAACCATCAACAAGGATCAGCATATTGTTTTTATATGCTTCCAGCATACCGCCTGCCATTTGCAAGATTTCAAAGCCACCAAAATGAGAAAGAATGGTTGTCAGTTCTCTATCGCCCTTATAATTTTCAAGGGCCTGGCTTAATATTTTTTGCTTTAGGAAAAATCTTTCATCGCTCACACCGGTACCTTTGCCTATACACTCATTAAGGGTTATACCTGTAATTAAACTCATCAATATGGAGGCAGTAGAAGTATTTCCAATGCCCATTTCACCAAAACCAATGGTGTTACTGCCTTTGCTAAAAACGTTCTGAACTATATCGGCTCCGCAAGCAAAGCATTCATTCACTTGGGTTTTAGTCATAGCAGGGCCGAATAAAAAAGATGCTGTTCCCTTGCCTATTTTTTTATTAATAATGGGGGCATTAGTCGGAAAGTCATAGTTTACGCCCGAATCAATAACAATCAAATCAATTGAATTTTGACGACAAAACACATTAATGGCAGCTCCGCCATCTATAAAATTATTTATCATTTGCCTGGTTACCTCAGAGGGATAGGCGCTTACACCATGTTGAGCAATGCCATGATCTGCGGCAAAAACAAGAATATGAGGCTTATAGATTACCGGAGTCTTCGTATTAAATATTTTTGCCACCTGGAAAGCCACTTCTTCCAGTTTTCCTAAAGCACCTAAGGGTTTGGTTTTATTATCAATAATCTCTTTTAATTCATCATCAAATGATTCATCCTCCGGAATCTGTAAATTTTCTTTTGGCTGTTTCTTTTGTATTTGTGGGGCAAGTTTTTTAATTTCTTTTACTTCTGGATATTCAGATTTTCTTTTCCAGCCTTCCTTTTGGAGCATCGGCTGATTATTATAATTTGTTGCAGGCTTACCTATACAGAAATATCCCAAGGGTTCTATTTCTTCAGGAAAATTGAGAATTTTCTTGAATTCATAATAATTAAAGATTGAAACCCAACCCATGGAGTAACCTTGCTCAGTAAGAGACAGCCAGATATTTTGCACGGCACATACTGAACTGAATTTAAGTGTTTCATTACTTGCAACTGTGCCAATTGTAAAGGTATTTAATACCGATCTGTCATAACATACAATTAATCCGACAGGAGCTTCAATGATTCCTTCGAGTTTTAATGATGAATAAGCTATCTTTTGAGTTTCGCCAGGTATTTGATTAAATGCTTTTTCATTGTATTCCTCAAACAGATTTTTTATGGACTGTTTTACAACATCTGAATGCACCAAAAAGTATTTTGTGGCATCTGTCAAACCAACGGAGGGAGCAGTATGACCAGCAAGCAAAGCTTTTTGTATGACTTCATCCGGCACGCTTTCAGCAGTAAAATGACGGGTATCGCGTCTCAGATTAAAAATCTCTTCTAGGGTTAACATCCTTATCTTCTTTTAATTAATACGGCGAAGGAACTAAATCACAATACCAAAAGCCTTTAGTTTTAGGACTGCTTGAACAAACTCCATCTTCTTTTACTTCAACTGGTTTATACACTTTTTCACCTTTTGAAAACTCAATTTTATTTTTAAAAATCGGTCCATCAAAACAAAAAGTATGAAATTCACCATATTCCCCGCATGGATCAACATTTGCCGGAAGGGTCTGTATGAATTTTGAATCTATTTCAGCTCCTACCATATCTTCCCCCAGATAGAAATCATTTACACAACAGGTAATGGTTTTAAAACCGAGGGAAATAAACTTTTGAACGAGTTCTTTTGTATCCTTTTTCCATAAAGGAAAAACAGCTTGCATATTAACTTTGGCGAGATTGTCCTCTCTGTATTTTCTTAAATCTTCGAGAAAAATATCACCGAATATTACATGGTCAATTCCTTCTGATTTTGCTTCCAGAAGCATCTTTTCCATATTGGTTTCATATTCTGCATAACTTCCTTCTTTCACATATACTTTCTTTAATGGAATGCCAATTTGATGAGCCTGTTGATCCAGGAGATCTTCCCGAACACCATGCATAGAGATACGGTTAAAATTTCCATTTACTGTTGTCAAGAGATATTTTACATCATACTTCCCTTCCTGTAATACATCATATAAGCATAAGGACGAGTCTTTCCCTCCACTCCAACAAAATATAGCTTTCTCTTTTTCCATCTTTATTTTAGAGTTAATGGCAGTCCCGAAACCATTAAAATGGCTTTATCGGCTTTGTTTGCAATGTATTGATTTATCCAGCCTTGGAGTTCGACAAATTTTCTTCCTATTTCGGAATCAGCATGAACTCCCATTCCTATTTCATTTGAAATCACTATGAGGGTAAAATCTTGCTGAGTGAATTTGTCAAACTCATTTTTTGCCTGTGTTAAACTTTCTTCCACATTGTGTTTGGTATCAGCATAAAAGTTAGTGAGCCATAAGGTAATACAATCCATTACTGCTACTTGTCCTGTCAATTCCAAATTGCTCAGATGCTTTTCCTCTTCAATATTTTGCCAGCGCTCATCTCTCTCAGATTTATGCCTGTCAATTCTTTTTTGGAAATCTTTATCCCATTGTCGTGCGGTAGCTATGTAAACAGGATTTCCAGATAACTTTAAAGCAAGCTCCATGGCATACCTGCTTTTTCCTGATCGTTCTCCACCTGTAATGTAATAAATCATACTTTTTGCTATTTAAATTTATAGGGACAATGTTTGCAGCCTCTCTCACAACAGAAGCCCCGCCTCAAATGATATCTTTCGGTAAACACCCAATAGCCCTGCTCATTGTAATAGTAATCTACATTCTCAATCATTTCATCTTTAGACATGAAGCACAGTGTATTTTTACTTTCGGCTTCTTCAATCTTTTTGCTAATAATTTTTCTAAGACACTCAGGGCAGAGACAATCCTCTTTTTCATTCATTGGCATTATCTGGGGAAGCATACCGCACCAACAATTTTCAGTATAACAACCGAATAAGGCTTCGCACCGGGGGCAGGTTTTAGTTTTTATTGTATTCAATTTCGTTCAGTCCATAAAACAACCGCACGGTTATTTTTAAGCTGCATTTATCTGAGGATTTAACTGAAGCCCTGGATATTTTCTTTGAGCCCACTCAAAAGCTCCAAACATAATGGCTCCAAAGGCCAAATTTCCCATCAGCATGTTTTTAAGATACGGCAATGCCAGGGTATAGCATTTTAATAGCCCCTGTATGTCTTTTGTAAATGGTTTACCTGTTGTAAAATCCAGGCCAAATGCCCAAACACCAAAATCAGTTATAATCCAATGAGCTAAAGCGGCTCCTACTCCTGCCAAAAGAATGTTTTTCACATTTACTTTTCTTATGAAAGATCCTATAAATACCATAAGGGCGAAACTTGCATAAGTCCATAAAAACCCTTCGTAAAAGAATACCAGTTTATGATAATAAATGAAATAACATAGAAATATATCGCTTAACCAAAGGGTAAATAATGGTACCAGATAAGCCTTCCACCGGCTTGCATAATAACACCCGCCAAAAATAGCCATTGCCCCAACCGGAGTAAAGTTGTGAAGCGGTGTATGAGATCCGGAAATAAATAATCTCCAGGCTCCTGCTATCAATATCATAACTGTCAGAGCACCCATTCGAGGGTGAATTAATGATTTACTCATGATTACTCGATTTTTAAGTGAATTAATATTTGTTAAATTTTTGTTGATGTGAATTGGTAACGGAAATTAAAAAAGACTCCTTTGCCTCTCGCGCTATAGCCCTTTATCTCGTTGTATTTCGTATCAAGCATGTTTTCAAATTTGATGGTGGCAGCGAGTGTTTTTAGGATATCGTATTTTAAAGAAAGGTCTATGAGGGTATAGTCTTCCATGCCTGTAGTAGCTAAAGCTCCAAAGGGACCTAATGAATTATTGTAATAAATATCATTCCTGGCTCCTACGTACCTGGTATCAACCTTAAAGGCTAATTTTGTTATTGGATTATAGGTAAATGATATATTAAATGAACTTGGCCTCCTTACCAGGCTTAGGGATTCAGCCTTTTTTGTAAGAAATATTCCATTAGTAAAAGTTTGAATATGGTTTCCTTTTGTGTGGGAGGTATCAACATTAGCAGGATTATATTCAAGTTTTCCGCTTAAAAGCGCAAAGTTGCCGGAGAAGGAAAGCTTATTACTGATTTTAGTGGTAATTCCGAATTCAATACCACGATTGATCTGTTTACCTATATTCGTATAGGTGTCTCCCCGATAATCGGCAAAGCCGAGGGATTTAATCTCTTTGTTTTTATTCCATAGATAGACATATTCAATAAGGTTATCTGTAACCGTATTAAAGTAAGCCATCGAGAAGAAAACATTTTCGTTTACTTTTTGCTTTATACCTATCTCATAAGATTGAGATGTTTCCGCCTTCAAGGTCTTATTCCCTCTTGTTACTCCGGAAGTTGTGTTTTTCTCTGGAGAATAAAGACGATACAGAGGAGGTGCATTAAAACCGGTTGTATAAGCTCCGTAGAATAATGTATTCCCGGATATCTTCAGCGATGGATTTATTTCATAAGTTAAATTCCGTCCGAATAAGGAGTGATTGGTATACCTGGTGCCGAGCCCAACTGAAAAAGCTTTCAGTTTTTCACTTAATAGAATGCCATTTAAATCCACATGCATAAACGCATTATGAGTAACTGCTTTGGGATCCAGGGTGTCTAAATTGGTTTTAGACACATAATTAAAGGCAACATTCGTGTAATAGGTTTTTAATGTCATGCTTTCCTGATAAACACCACCGCCTATAACAGCATCCAGGCCTTTTAAACAGAGGTTGCCCTGCAGCTCATTATTAGCTATTTTCCCTTTATATATTCCTTCAAAAAATGTCCGGTCTGTAGTGCCCTTTTTATTAACTGCTGAGGAATCATTGGTAGAAACTTTCGTTAAGTCAGTTCTTCCTCCAATATAAGAGAGCTTAATTTTGTCATTAACCTGGTATGCTAAACCATAGGTAATTAAATCCCGCTTAAAATCCAGCTGATAATTGTCATCATCTTTAAAAGCACCATCATCAATATCGGTCTTTTGATTAACAGATTTGTAAGCTGTGTAGATATCCAATTTATTATTCCTGAAACCTGCCTTACCCATTAAATCGGTTTTAGTGAAGTTATCCCTTAGATTCGGATGCTTGAAAACATTAGGATTAGTAATTGTGTCAGAGGTAACATTGATACCTTTTACATTGGTATTAAACACTTCACCATTGATGTACAATCCACTTTTGTAGGTGTAGTTTAATCCTAGGTTTTCTGTGTAGGAGGACGTGTTTTTTCCAAAAGTTCCTGTTTTTACCTGTGCATTTGCATTAAAACCTATGGCGGAGGATTTCTTTGTGATGATATTGATAGTTCCGCCAATTGCTGAAGATCCGTAAAGAGTGCTATGCGATCCTCTTACAATTTCGATTCTATCAATATCTGAAAGAGATAATTCAGAAAGGTCAATGGCATTATCCACCGAAGAAGGATCTGTAATTCTGATACCGTCAATAATAATAGCGGTTTGGTTTGAATTAGAACCTCTGATAAATACACTTTGTAACGAGCCCGGATTCTGGGTTGCTCCAACCACATAGATTCCTTCCTGCCGGGACAGTAAATCACCTACATCATTGTAAATGGAGTTTTTTAGATCATCAGAGGTGATCACTGTCACACTTCTTCCGACATCAGCGATACTTTTTTGGGTTTTAGTTGCCGTAATGGTAACGGGGTTCAACTGATAAACCTTTGTAGTGTCCACCTGTTGAGCTTGGCTTTCGAATGCGAGCAATATTAGCGCGATGCCCGCGATTCTCTTAACTGTTTTTTGCATTTTAACGAGTTTAAGGTTAAAAAATAACCCCATTCCTTCGTGGAACGAGCTGTTAAATACTTTCGAGAAATTTAAAGTGATAGAAAGGAAAAAGACGAAACGTTTGGTTCAAACCCATGATGGGCCACCCAAGTCACCTTAACCAGACTATGCTTTATGTCGCGAAAGCATGAATGTCAAACATATTAGGCAGGTCTCCTGGCTCGTAGCATTTTTGTCGTCCTTCCCATTCAATTTGAACAGTGAACATTATTGACAAAAACTTCTCGCTACTTACAGTTGCGCGTCAGCTCCCGATTTTAACGGGATTCTCTATTAATCCGCAGATTGCGGAACCTAATTTTGTAAGAATAGTAATATAAAGAACGAATAATTGACAAAGGTAAAAAAGAACTTCCATAAATTCCTACATTAAAATCCAAAAAAACAGGATTTGTTCTTTTTATATATTTAATCGATATTAACATGAACCGTAGAAATACTCAGATATTATACAATAATTACTGACATCTTCTAATTTCTATTAGAAAGAGTTAACAAAACCTCAGTGAGAATAAATCCTTATTCGTCCATTTCATCCATACGGGCGGTTAGCCGTTCAATCAGGTAGTTTAAAAATTTAGTTCTGTCTTTTTTCCGAATCCTGAAATCCTGGAACAGGCGGTAATAATCGCCAAGCTTAACCTTAAAGGTCCGTGTCATAAACCCAGCAAGCTGCCTGATTGAGGCTGAGCCGTTATTGAATACTCCGGCAGCATGGAAAGCGTAGAGCAATTCGATAAGCCCATTTTTGGAAGATGTCCACTCCAGATCAGTATCATCTTCCTGGAACGGTGCAGTTAACTTTAACTGC
>CAYHRC010000045.1:0-12407 GCA_964358565.1 uncultured Sphingobacterium sp.
GTATTTCCTGCAGGAGGAATGACTGGCAATTTGCTGGCAGATCTTTTAAGAGCAGAGGAGGTTGATTTCGAATCCATAAAAATTAAGAATTCTACACGTGAGAATTTTACTGTCACCGAATCATCCTCAAACCAGCAGTTCCGCTTTGGCATGCCAGGAACAGAGATATATCCTGATGAAGAAAAACTGATCCTTAAAACCATTGAAAAACTTTCACAGGGTGCACATTATATTGTTGCAAGCGGAAGCATACCACCGGGCATAAGTGAAAGTGATTTTTTAGTCAGAATTGCGCGAATGGCAAAAAAAACCGGTGCCCGTTTTATTGCAGATACTTCAGGGAAGGCCCTTCAGGAAGCAGTGAATGAAGGTGTTTATCTGTTAAAACCCAATTTAAGAGAACTCAGCCAGCTTTCAGGAAAGGAAAGCCTTGATAATGACCTGGTAGACGATGCTGCAAAAGAGCTTATCAGTAAGGGCAAATGCGAGGTTGTCGTAGTTTCCATGGGAGCGCAGGGAGCCTACCTTGTTACTAAAGATATTACTGAACATGTTCAGGCTCCGCTTGTCAAAAGACTAAGTACAGTTGGTGCAGGTGATAGTATGGTGGCTGGTATGGTACATGCCTTATCAACAGGCAAAGATCTCCGGGAAATGGTCCGCATGGGAATAGCTTGTGGAACCGCAGCAACAATGAATCCGGGGACAGAATTGTTTAAGAAGGAAGATGCACAAAGGTTGTATACCTGGTTACTCAATAAAAAATAGATCTAAATCATACTGACCAGGGAAGTTCACATCAAAAAAATCATCTTATATATTCTTCTCTCTTTTTTGAGCCCTTTTAATAATTTTTCGAAGAACTTATTTACAACCGATCTGTTTTAAAGAGAACAAAACGAACCATGAAAAATATTCTAACTCAAAAAGAAATCGAAATTCCGGTAGATCATATTAAACTCGCCGGTGAACTCACTATTCCTGAAGAAGCGAAATCAATTGTCGTCTTTGTCCATGGAAGCGGAAGCAGCAGGCATAGTCCCAGAAACAAACAGGTTGCAGAAAGACTTCAGGAAGAAGGATATGCAACGCTCTTATTTGATCTGCTTACGCAGGAGGAAGACAAGGACTACTCCAACAGATTTGAAATCCCTGTACTAAGAGAAAGGCTCCTGGGAGTTTTAGAATGGCTTCAGAAACAAGCCGAAACAGCGGATCTTGAATTAGGCCTCTTCGGTGCAAGCACTGGTGCTGCAGCAGCCCTTGAAGCGGCCTCTGTACTGGGGGATAGTATTAAAGCTTTGGTATCCAGAGGAGGAAGACCTGATCTGGCATCCCATGTTTTACCTCTGGTTAAAGCTCCCGCACTTTTTATTGTCGGCGGGCTTGATTATGGGGTTATAACCTTAAATGAACAGGCATTTGCATTAATAAAGGGTGAAAAAGACCTGGTTATAGTTGAAGAAGCTACACATTTATTTGATGAGCCCGGGAAATTGGAAGAAGTAATTGAACTTGCAGTTAACTGGTTCCATAAACACCTGCCGTATAAGGTAAAAGCTTAAAAAAATCTGGAAATCAATACCGGAATTTGGACTTTACGGAATCTTCACCGTCCCCATCTCTAAGAGCTGATAAACCTCAGATTGAATAGCTTAAAGCAAGGTTTTGTTTCTTTTAGCTATAAAATTAAAATAAACCGATAACAAAGCAGCTATACCAAAGCTTGTAGCGGTAATAAAATCAACTAAGGAAGCATCGATAGATCTTCCGGTAAGTTTATCCGCCAGGTATTTAATAAACGAATTGGGTAAGTTTTGTTCACCCAACTTAGCTTTCACCTGCCATTGCCAGTCGGTTACAGGGCAGTAACCTAGTCCAAACCAGATGCCTAATATCAACCATGACGATGCAGTGAGCAGGACACAGTAAAAATGAAGCTTCCTTAAGGGAGGCCATATCCATCCCGTAAGGTTAAAACCTATAATAATAAGATGGACCAGGGTAAAGAAAGTATCAGCAAAATGAAGCCACATCGGACAATAATTTTAATTATTGGCACATTTTAATAAAAGATACAACAAGTGTCGATCAGGACCGTTCCTTCAATAAAACTACAAAATAGTTTTGTCATCCCGGGCCCATTCCCAACCGTGTTGTCATGGGAAATTTTTAGTCTTTCATACCGGAATACTAAGCTCATTCACTGCAATTTACATTCTCTAAACTGTTTATTTGTAAGAATTAACGGATAATAAACGGCAAATGAACGGCAAATGAACGTCAAATGAACGGCAAATAGAAAATTATTAAAATATTGTTAAAGCATTATCAATCCTCAGAAAGTGCCCGGCTAAGTTCAATTGCTAAAGGCAAGTTGAATAAGGACAATCAATACAGTGGCACAATAAATACTTACGGTTACAGGATATAAATAATAAAAGCTGCCCAAAAGCAGCTTTTATTATTTATTAATAGCAATTTAAATGGAATCCCACCAAACACGTCCTATAAGCAGATCACCGCCAGGGACGGCATTGTGCGCTGCATTATAGTTCACAGGATTGGTGTTGGCTTCCCTTACCGGGTATGGAAAACGGCGGGGTATCGTATTACCGGTCACATTAGTAGGATAATTGGTTGGAGTAAGAGCGGGCATCCCGGTTCTTCTCCAGTTACTCCATACTTCATAAAAATCCAGCATAGTTGAAGCGTGGATCCAGTATTGGGTATTAATCATGGTTAATCCATTGGCTGGATTATACGGATTTGCTGCCAGGTAAGTTGTTATAGCCGCATCACTTATAGTAGCTGAAGCGTTATACTGTGACAAAAAGGTCATTGCAGCTCTCACTCCGTTATTATAATGATCTGATGCACTGCCTGCTATTGAAAAACGTGCTGCTGCATCAGCCAGCAATAATTCCGATTCTGCATAGGTTAAAAAGAATGTCGGACCATCATTATTCCTGAAAAGAACAGTGGGTTCAGAATAAGCAAACCTGTTTCCCGGATATCCGGATGCCGTATTGATATTACGGATTGTTCCTACATCATAACCATTTGGCATTCCTATCTGATCTGCCGGATTATTATTATTGGGAGGGATTACAGAAATAATTGGCAGGCGCGGATCATTCGTGCTTTTTAATTGATTGATAAATGTCTGAGACCACTTGATTTCTGTCTTTTCCGGCGCCCCGTTAAGCACCTGGCTGTTACGGTTTACAGTTGTACGGCCACCTGCAGAATTATTGACTATAAATGCATTATCGCTATTGCTCAGCATGGTCTTACCAACTGCTTTCTGTGCCCATGTTTTTGCTACATCCGGTTGAACTTTACTTAAGCGCATAGCAGCACGCAGCATTAAAGTATTACCAAAACGCTTCCATTTAGCAATGTCACCTGCATACATGGCATCACCGGTAGGTTTATCTGCAGCCAGGTCTAAATTATTAGTCGCTTCTTCGTACTCCTTTAATATGTCCATGTAGATATCCTGCTGCTTATCATATTTAGGGAAATAAGACTTGTTATAATACCCCATCCCGGCCTCAAAATAAGGGACATCTCCATACAGATCTGTTATCCGCTGGAGGATCATTGCGCGCATTATCCTTCCTATATTATGAAGATTTTTATACTGTGGCTTATCTCTTGTAAGTTCAACAAGATCTACTATTGGTTTTACCTGCTCAGGATACGCAACATCCCAGTATGCAGTAGCATAAGCGGCATTCAGAGTATACTTATCCCCTGCCCAATAACCTAAGGTTGTAGCAAAGGATTGCATCATTGTGGATGAGTAGATCAGGTTTCCCCGCCAGGTCTCATAACTAAAGTCTGTAGAACCTGAATATGTTAACTGAGCTGACGTTAACAGATAATTGGGATTGAAGCTGGAAGCGCTATACGTTACCGGATTGGTATTAAGCTCTTCAAAGTCGTCCGTACAGCCTGCAAGGAGCAGCCCTGTAAAAAGAACCGTGATATATTTTTTTAGATTGCTTTTCATCTTTTTAATTTTAATACTGTAAAAGAATTTAAAATTTAACACCCAGGTTTAAACCAAAAGTTCTTACAGGAGGAACGCCGCCTAATTCAAGGCCCTGGCTGATTCCACCATAACTGGCTTCAGGGTCAATATTATCTGTCTTTTTCATCAGGGTAAACAAGTTACGTCCCACAACACTTATAGTGGCGCCTTGTACACGGGTACCTAACAAGCTGGAAGGAACACTATAGCCTAACATAAATTGACGGAACTTGATGAAACTTGCATCATACACAAACATTTTAGAGACATTGGTGGCCAGTGTACTGTAATAGGTTTGGGCATTGATCGTTCCGAAAGCTTTTTCCCGGTCCAATGTTCCTTTATGCAAGCCATTTCCAAAACCGATCGCATCTGTTGCGGAGAATACCTTACCGCCAAATTTTCCATCAATAAGGAATGACAGTGTTACGCCTTTATATGAAAAATCATTATTCCAGCCTCCTGTCCATTTATGATAAGCAGAACCCCATGGAGTTAAAAGACCTTGTGAGGGTACACCAGTAGCTGCATTCATTATAGCCCCGTTAGCATCATATTTATAATCAAATGCCATTACCTGGTTTGCCGGCTTGCCTACAATTTGCTGAGTAAAGCCTGTTCCTGTACGCGAGATAGCAACCCCCAGGGAACCTTGTCCTGCTGACAAAGCAAGTACTTTATTATTATTTATTGAACCATTCACCGATGTGGACCAGGTAAAGACACCTTTTACAGGGGTACCTGTTACTAATGCTTCCACACCAATATTCTCAAGTTCTCCAACATTCAATACAACCCCTGAATATCCTGAAGTGGTAGACGCTGGTGCTGAAAGAATTTCATTGCTGGAGCGTTTGTTATACCAGCTTACATCAAAGCTCAGGCGGTTTTCAAAGAATCTGAGTTCTGTACCAATTTCCAGTTCCCTGGCGTTCGATGGCTTCAGGTCATTATTGGGAATAGAACCGTTAGTTATGGTACCAAGCGGCAGTCCATTTAACTGTCCGTTAAGGAGCCCATAACTTAGTAAGGTTTGATAAGGTCCTAATCCGCCTCCTACGTTAGCCCAGCCTGCCCTTAATTTACCAAAACTTAACCAATCCCTGCTGAACAGCTCAGAGAATACAAAGGAGCCACTTACTGAAGGATAAAAAATATCCACCTTCTTAGAAGGCCACAGTGCTGAAAACCAGTCATTTCGGGCTGAAGCACTCAGATACAGAAAGTTTTTGTATTCAAGATCAAGAGTTCCATATACAGACTGGACATCAGATCTGGGTTTCGAGTAGGTGATAGACTGATTCCTGGCATTCAAAATAGTATATACATAAGGAACTGCATAATTCAGGCCGTTCTCAGTTGTATTTTCTGATCTGGCCTTGGTAAGATTTGCACCTATACTTGGCGTGATCGTTAAACCTTCCGTAGGTTTTAACAAGAGACCGCCCAGTAAAATATCAGTGTTAAACTCGGATGTCTTATTAAATTGTTCACTGATGTGCTGGTTTGCAACTGGATAGTATGCAGCGCCGGTAGGTACTATATTACTATAACGGTCATTGTATGAATCCTGACCGGCCCTGATTTGTGCAAAGATCCCGTTATCAAAGGTGTAACGTGCACTGGCAGATCCTACCAGACGGTTTCTTAGTGTATTATGAATAAAAAAATCGGCAGAATACCATGGATTAGTAGCATAAACGCTATTGGTAAACTGCATCTCTGTCAAACCATCGGCCTTTGTGCCGGGCTTTAAAGTCCTGACATCAAGCGAAGTAGGCAGGAACATGATATTATAATTAACATTTCCTGCCAGATCGCCGAGTACCGGCCTGTTATCGGCTTTATCCCGTATCAGGTTTGCCCGTGCATCAACTGTAAGTCTTTTTGAAACATTAAAGTTTCCGGAAACGTTAAAATTTTGCCTTTGCAATCCCGAATTCGGGATTATGGATGTATTGCTGAGATTGCTGGCAGAAAATCGGAATGAACCATCTTCAAAACCTCTGTTAAAAGCAATGGTATTTGTGAAAGTCCCGCCATCCTGATAGAAATTTTCAATATTATTTTGCTGAGCTACATATGGCCGGCTTACTCCATCATACTGAACTACATTCGTACCATCCAGCCTGGCTCCCCAGCTTGATCCCCCAACGTCAAACGCTGTGGCCTGGGTTAAAGGTTTTGTTCCGTTAGTACCCATACCATATACATACTGCCAGTCGGTGGGGTTCATCACTTGTTCCATTACATAATTCGAGTTGAATTCCACCATTCCCCTGCCTGCTCCACTTTTAGTGGTGATCAGGATAACCCCGTATTTAGCACGGTATCCATAAAGTGCAGAGGCTGCGGCACCCTTTAATACGGAAATTGAAGCAATGTCATCAGGGTTTATGTTTGATATGCCATCCCCCAGATCGGGAGAGCCGGTAAACTGTCCGCCGCTATTACCCCGCGGTTCATTGACAAATGGAATACCATTCACCACATACAGGGGCTGATTATTTCCGGATAAACTGGAAACCCCGCGGATAATAACATTAGAAGATGCGCCAGGGCCGCCTGAAACAGTATTAACGTTTACACCCGCAACCTTGCCAACTAAAGAATTAGCAACATTGATCTCCCTGGCCTGGGTAAGCTCTTCCCCCTTAACCTCAGTAACCGAGTATCCCAGGGCTTTCCGTTCCCGTTTGATTCCCAAAGCCGTGATAACAACTTCTCCCAGGGCTGTTGTAGTACTTTTCATCTGAACATTGATTGACTGCCGGTTGTTAACAGCTACTTCCACTGTCTCAAATCCGGTATAGGAAATGACGAGGGTACTGTTCCCCTCTGCCTCAATTGAAAAGTTTCCGTCAACATTAGTTGAGGCTCCTATGTTTGTCCCTTTAACTTTAACGGTAGCCCCAATTAATGGCTGACCTGCATTATCTGTCACTTTACCCCGGATCGGGATTGGTGCCGTTACGGAACTCATTAACTTCAAGTCAGCCGAAGCAGAGGCTGCCTCTCCCGGTGACGATGCTAGCAGAAGTGTGATTAACAAACTTAGTTGCCAATACCTTCTTACAGATTTGTTGAGTAAAAAATTAATCTCCATAATTCAAGATGTTAATTGGTTTATATATGCTGTTTTTTGCTCATTAAAATTAAATAATACTTTCGATTAATAAAAAAAGTTTGAATTTTGCAAAAATCATCCTATTTACCTTATTCAGAGCAGTTTTTGTGGTATATACTTGCTCATTTATGTATTATACGCAAACAAAATTTTGCAGTATTTTGCGTTATTCCAGCATTGATTTTAATTTATCGTTAATTATTGCATGAATTTATACAGGGCGTCAAAGCCAAAGAAAATAAGATACCTGGACGCTAGTTAAGAATTGAAATCCTTCAGGAGTTGAAGGATAAAGGCATAAGGTTTGTTAAATCTGAAGTCCTTCAGGATGTTGGTTGAGAAGGAATTTGGGGCGGAATCTGCCGTTGAGTTTACACCTCAGTACATCATCTGACAAGCCGGATGCTCCGCCCGTCAATTCAGTTATTATACGGGATCAAGCAAAAGCGGATCCCTCAAAGGTTGTATATGTGGTGAAAGAAGCAAATGTTTGATCAAAGTCCACCCTTTCCTATAAATGACTTAATAAAAAAGGTCGAACGATCAGCTTTATCACCGGAATAGTGTAGAAGATCGTAGCCTGACCTGCGATAAACATCCGCAGGTCTACACTTTACCTGTTCTCAATTTCTGTAATCCTGCCACTTCTGCCTGCCGTATCAAAAGCCGCGAAACGGATAAGGCCTTTGCTTGATACGGGTCCGGTATACAAACTGCTTGTAGCCAATGGCTCTGTTCCATCAAGAGTGTATCTGATCTCCAGGCCTGGCAGCTGGATATTTGCCGCCACTTTCCCATTCTCAATATTTAAGCCCGGCTCCGGAATACGATAAGCATAACCGCCATTATAAAAGCTTAATCGTGGTAATTCACGTTTTCCGAGAATATTCACAAACTCAGACCATGACTTAGCGTACAGCTGTTCCAACTTTGCAGCTTCATTAGCTGTTGCCCATTCAGGCTCCTTTGCCCATGCCCTTTCTGCAAGTCCGAGCAATTTTGGAAGCATCATATATTCAAGCCTGTCAGTATTTACATTGTTTTCAGACCATAACAATCCCTGTAATCCCACTATGTTCGATTTGCCATAATCGGTAAGCCGTATCTTTCCCGTTTGATCAAGTTTACCTATTGGATTACCCTGTCCGTCTTCTTTAACATTCTTAAGAAAATCAAAGGGTATAAAGTAAAACGGCTTATCTACATCAACATAACCACCCCAATGCTGGCCTGGTTCAAAATATGAATTACTATATGCCAGGTCGAAATACTGGTTAGAAACAGGTGAGAGTACAACTTTATAACCTGCATTTGCAAGCCGGTAAGCAAGATCTTCGGCACCCGAACCGATCACATTATTCCAGACATGCAACTGGAAATGATCATCGGCAAAATCGGGGTTTGCAATATAAAAAGGCTTACCATCCAGCATGGTCTTGCGCATACCGGCCTCTTCCCATCCGGAAAGAAACAAACCCCGTTTTTTAACAATATCATTTAGTTTCCTGAAATAGTAATACCAGAGATCATCTGTACTTTTGATTTCAGGCCTTGATTTCCTTAAAGCAATATAGGCTGGCGACCTTTCCCATACACCCGCAGGCACTTCATCACCACCAAAGTGTATAGTTGTTAATGGTGCACCCGCTTCCTTATACATCAGGATAAGATCATCAGTAACTTTCTCCATAAAATTATAGACGGAAGGCATGGCAACATTGATCACATTATCACTCCATCCCTGCACGGAACGGTACTTTGAAGAATCTGCAAATTCAGTCAGGAGATAACGGTTTGCTTCTGCTGCCTTACCGGCCTTCATAAGTTTTGCATATCGGTTTTCCATGGATTTAATAGCTGCACGTGCATGACCAGGCGATTCAATCTCCGGAATTACTTGTATATGACGTTCAGCAGCATATTTGAGGATATCGACAAAATCTTTTCTTGAATAATGCCCGCTTCCCGGAAGGGTATTCACCGCGCCTCCGGAACTAAATGATGGCTGAAGATTATTTTTATTATCAATGGTATGTCCGCGTACACTTCCAATCTGGGTTAATTCAGGTAATGAGGGAATTTCAATTCTCCACCCCTCGTCATCGGAAAAATGAAAATGAAACACATTCAGCTTATATAAGCTCATAACATCAAGGATCTTCAATATTTCCTCCTTTGGCTGAAAATTACGAGCTACATCGAGCATGAAACTGCGGTAAGCAAAGCGGGGTTCATCTTTAGCTTCAAGACCGCCAAGTGAAATTGACGCTTGTTTTGATCTCCAGCTTAGTGGAGGTATTAAGCTCTTCAATGATTGAATACCATTGAAAACTCCGGCAGGGTTTGAAGCAGAAATAATAATTCCCTTCGGAGAAATGATTAAATTATAGCCATCAGGAACAACCTGCATATCCTTTTGTAAAATGATTGAAGGACTTGAGGGAACCAGTTTGGCAATAACAGGTCTGGCAATAAGAACCTTATTGAGTTCATTTGCAAGGTAGGCGGCTTCTTTTATAAATGAAGCTTCAGCATAAATTGCTGTATGCGGATTTAATATAAACTCAGTATTTAAAGGCTTGTAAAATTTAGGTGTAGGAAAGATAAGAGGGAGCTCATTAACAGCTATATCCCGGACCTCCTGATTCTTTGCAAATACATTCGCCGGGTTCATTGAGCTGTTATTGGCTTTACTCAAACTTTCCAAAAACGCTTTATCAGGAGTTCTAATTGTAAGTGGAAGCGGTATTGCTTTTGATGGCTCATTATCCCAGACGAGGTAAAAACCCTGGGGAGCCTGCGTAATATTATCTATACTGCCAGATCTTATCATCTGATAATTCAGGCTCTTGCCTGCAGGAATACCATCAAAAGCAGCAGTTGATTCTATCTTATAGAGGTCGCCGTTGATATATGACATAGTAAGACCCCGGCTATCTGGTTTAGGGGAGGTTTCACCGTAATTGAAATAAAGGGTCCAGCCGTGAGCAGGAAGATCATTGTCAGATCCATTGCTTATGGTCAATACTGACAAGGATTGGCTTGTACCTTCAAAATTATTCTGAACAGGTTTCCATTCAATCTTTAACTTATAGTCTTTATTGGCTGCCATACCTGGCTTCTCCTGGGACTGGCAGATTGAAGAAACAGATATCAGTGTGGCAAACAGAATAAATTGAGCTGTAAGTCTGGTTTTGATTTTTTGAATAATCATGTTTTGAAAATTTTGTATTTATCGGACAAATTAAACATATAAAAATTTAATATGAGCAGCGATAGTGAATGTTTATTTAGTTCATTTCTTGCAGGCTAAAATATGTATACAAAGTCATAATCTTATCTTTTTGGACAATTGTTCTATTTCTGTTGTAAGAAAATATAAAACACTGGACCATTTACTGTGTTAATTATACAACCAAGCTAATTAATAAGATGATAGTACAAGCAATAATCGATACTCTTAAGAATAACTTAAGCTCATCTTCTTTCGAAAGTAAAAATAAAAATGTAAACCTTCCGGAACGCCTTCTCTCCATTGCAGGTGGCGCTTTAATAGCATATAAGGGATTGAAGCAACTCAAACAACATCCTGTTATTGCCCTTGAAGAGGCGGCGGTAGGCGGCATTTTACTTTTCAGAGGTGCCACGGGTTTTTGCCCGCTATATTCCGCATTGAATAAAGACAGCACAGATTCCGATGCGATAACTATTACGGAAACTTTCATAGTGGATAAACCAAAAGAGGAAGTATATGCTTTCTGGCGCAAATTTGAAAACCTGCCAAGGTTCATGAAACACCTTTCATCAGTCGAAGAGTATGGCGATAATCGTTCTCACTGGAGGGCTAATTTACCCGGAGAAATTGCCAAATTAAACTGGAATGCTGAAATAACCCGTGAAGAGAAAAATTCCTATATCGGATGGCAGTCTGTAGAGGGTTCTATGGTTGAAAATGCCGGCAAAATTCGCTTTGATGATGCTATAAATGGCACAGGAACAGAATTAACAGTTGAAATAAGTTATTTCCCGCCTGCAGGAAGTTTAGGCCATGGTATTGCCAAATTATTAAATGGAATATTTGAGAAGATGGTAAGGGAGGATATCTTAAACTTTAAGCATTATATGGAAGGCGAAGAGTATAAAATCTATGAGCATACTCCGGGTCCAAAAGATTCAGGTCAAGCTGAGAATAAATTCAAGTAAAATTAGACCTGCCCGGATAATAAATTTTGCCCATTTTGGCACCGTTGGACTTATAGTTCCGTAATAAAGTTCGTAGTTTAATTATATCCATCGGTGTGCTTCCAATATGCCAAATTAAGATAAATCCTTGCTTTATAATTCGGCTTCTTGCCTGGTTCGAAGAACCACCACCCTTTCAATCGCTCCCACTGTGATAAGGTATTGTGCTATCATATATGTTGCCATGATCAGAATTCCTGCTAAGGGATAGGGCTCTACGAATTTATTATAGGCAAGTATTGAATCTGAAATCACGAAGAGTATCGCTCCAAAATAAATAAGCCTGAAACTTAGCCCATTTACCCGCCGGTAGCGGTAGCCTGCCAGGATAGCCATGATAGAGATTACAAACATGTATGCCATAACGGGAATCCGGAAATCATTCAGGTAATCACGTATCCAGGAATAATAACTTAATGAAAATATACCCATTACAAATAACATGAGGTGTCCGTACAGTTTTGGCGCCTGAGGGTCATTTTTGAAATCACGGAAAAAAGCAAAAGAATACAGGATGTGGGCAATTAAAAATGAGATCAGCCCGTATAAAAAGAAGTACACATCCCCGCCTGCAAAAAGCAGAAAACAATCCCCGAAAAGAGAGAGCACCAGACCTGAAAGTATAAGCTTGTTAAAGCCTGAAGCCAGTTTTGTTTGTTTGAACAAGTAAATGGCAAGCGACAGACAGATGAGCGGCTTTACATACAGGCTTAAACCGGTAGAATCCCGGGATTGTGCAATAATATTTAAAAGTATTATAAGAATAAAAATCAAAGTGAAGGTTTTTTGATCTTTTAACATAATTTAAATAATTCATGTTTACAATTTAGGTTTTTAACGCGAAACAAAAAAAGGGTCAATTATTGTTCTTTTCAAGTTCAGGTCTCTATATTAGCAGCCTTAATTAAAAAAATAAAAGGTATCGAAGGCATGAATTATATTCCTATGAAACCTGCATGAGCTTACCGCTCACAAAATGACATGAATAAGCTCATGCAA
>CAYHRC010000046.1:0-12359 GCA_964358565.1 uncultured Sphingobacterium sp.
GGGATCCTTTTCACTGCATGGAATTTCTGAATATATCATGGGACGAGACTAATGTGCCATTGTTGCCGCCGCACAAAGTATTTCTTCCCTTAAACCCAGGGTTACTTAACACGGCATTAAACTACTATGATCCTGGCATTGGTTATATGAATTGGGAGGAAAAGAAATTTTGAAACCTTATGTTAAATCAGTAACATTGATATTACAGAAGCCGGCTAATTTTAAATAATAATAAATGTCCAACGATTATCAACAAATCCCTTCATTTCTCAGAGTGTTAATTTGAAGTAATTTCAATTATGAAGTTATATAAAAAACCTTTTCCTGATTGTTTACCTGAATATCAACAATTGGTTTCAGAAGGCAATGAACAAGCCTTTGAAAAGATTTACAATCATTACCATAAAAAATTAATATCCTTTTCCAGGAATTATACTGAGTTTAAAGAACTGGCTGAAGAAATAGTAGAGGATGTTTTTGTAAAACTATGGTGTAACCGCGAAAATGTAACTCAGATTAAAAACCTGAAGGTTTATTTATACACCTCTGTAAAACACCAATCTTTAAATGCTCTTTCTCAGGAAGCACGAAGAGTGGTTACAGAATTATTAGAAGTTACTGAATACGATGTTCATTCAGAAAATAATACTCCGCATGATCTATTGGTTACTTCAGAATTAATGCAATCAGTTCAAAGCGCAATAGAATCTTTACCGCCGCGCTGTAAGCTAATATTTCAATTGGTAAGAGAAGACCAATTGCGATATAAGGAAGTTTCAGAGATTCTTAATATTTCTGTAAATACTATTGACGCACAAATGGCGATTGCGGTTAAGCGATTATGCTCTGCTCTAAATATCCAATCCGGAAATAAGGTTTCTCAGCTTACAGAGAAAAAAAAATAAAATCCTTTTAGTAGATTTCACTAATTCTGCTGTCTCTATTAAAAGGATCTCCTGCTTAATGGACAGTAATGATAAAATATGGATAATGATGGGCCGCTCATTAAGCGGTGAAATCTCTGATGATGAACAAAAAGAGTTACATTCTCTACTAAAACTTGATCTTCATTTGAATCATCGGTATTCCTTGTTAAAGAAACTCTGGAATAAGAGTTTTATTCAGGATGATGTTTTAGAGGAAAAGAATAATGAAAAAACTCTTTTCAAAAAAATTATCTGTAAAGCTGAGATTAATCGTCAAAGTGCTTATAAAACATCAAAAAGAAATCTGCAACCCTTTATTCAGCGGCTATTTTCGAAAAGACTAATTTATACATATGCTGCTTCCGTAGCTTTGGCTGCAATACTTTTTATAGACAAATCAAAACAAGAGGTACAAACTGCCGAAGAACAAGTTATTTCAGCTCAAAATGGCAGCAGAAGTAAAGTACTTTTATCCGATGGTACCACCGTTTGGCTTAATGGGGGCTCCAAACTATACTACGATTATGAATTCTCAGGTACGCAACGCGAAGTACGCTTAGAGGGTGAAGCATTTTTTGATGTAGTAAAGCAAAAAGACAGGCCTTTTATTGTTCATGCCGGGAAAATTGATATTATAGTACATGGTACCGTATTTAATGTTAAATATTATCAGGGAGATAAAAACATAGAAGCAACCCTTCTGCATGGCCAAATCGAGGTAACAGATAATACAAATAAAGCTAAACCATCTGTTTTTCTTGTCCCCAATCAGAAGCTTATCATCCCCCAGAAAGAACCATCAAAAATCGAGAAATCCGCAGCGAATAAAACCTATGAACTAGTTAACCTGGATGCGAAGCTTCATGAGACGGAGCTAATTGAAACAGCATGGATTTATAACAGAGTTGAATTCAGGGGTGAAACATTTGAAGAATTAGCCAGAAAGCTCGAACGTTGGTATAATGTTAAAATAGAGTTTGAAGATGATAATGTAAAAGCATTAACATTTAACGGCTCCTTTGAGAAGGAAACTGCAGAACAGGCGTTTAAAGCCCTTCAAAAAGTAGGTGCATTCAATTTTAATATACAAGGACGTGAAATATTTATTAGATCACCTGAATAAGTTACATCCGATATAAATAAATAACGGAGAATGTTGACGCATGCTCCGTTATGATCGATTAGACAAAAACCCCAACCCTGCGAAAAGTTGGATTATTTAATTTAACCTAATTCAAAAGTATGAAAAATCTTTTTACGATTTCAAGAAAATCGTTCCCTTCTAATCTTGTTCTTAGTATGAACCTAACCGCAATTCTGGCACTTCTGTTTTCGATAAGTGCTTCGGCTACAGGATTTTCTCAGAACAAAATTAATCTGCAGGTAAAAAAATCAGCAATAGCTCATGCCATAAGCCAGATTGAGGAACAATCTTCTTACAGATTCCTTTATAATCAAAATCTGGATGAGATAAAGAAAAAAGTATCCGTTAATCTTGAAGATGCCAGTATTGAACAGGCATTAAAGGAATTACTGAAAAACTCAGGGCTCGGTTATCAGTTTATTAACAATGAGCTTATAGCGATTCAAAAAACTGAATCTTCTCAAGCCGATATTGTAGTAAGCGGAAAGGTGACCGATAACAAAGGTGAACTATTAATTGGCGTATCGGTAAAAATTAAAGGAACTAATATTGGTGCCAGTACAGATATCAATGGCGAATTCTCAATTAGTACCCCTGAAAATGCGACATTGATATTTTCTTATTTGGGTTTTGAAACCTACGAAATAAGATTGTCAGGACAAACCAGATTAAGTGTTATGCTTAACCCCGCAAATAGTCAGTTAGATGAAGTTGTGGTGGTGGGTTATGGTACACAAAAGAAAGCGACTTTAACCGGTTCTGTAACTTCTGTTAAGGGATCGGAAATTCTTCAGTCTCCTACAACTAACGTAAGTAACAGCTTAGCCGGACGTTTACCTGGTTTGGTTGCTGTAACTCCAAGCAGCGAGCCTGGAGCAGACCGCACTATTTTAAGAATTCGCGGGATGAATACTTTAAATAATAATGATCCATTAATTGTTGTGGACGGTATTCCCGGCCGTTCATTAGACCGTCTTGATCCCAGCACGATCGAAAGCATTTCGGTGTTGAAGGATGCCTCTGCAGCGATATACGGTGCCCAGGCAGCGAATGGGGTTATCCTGGTTACTACTAAAAGAGGTAAAATAGGAGCCCCGTCCATTACAGCAAGCTTTAACCAGGGCTATGGCACACCTACAAGGCTTCCTGAAATGGCAGATGCACCAACCTATGCTACCATGGTGAATGAAATTGCTTATTATAAAAACCCAAGTGGTTATACACCTGTATACAGTGACAAGCAAATTCAAACGTTTGCTGATGGCTCAGATCCCTGGAACTATCCTAATACAGACTGGTTTAACGAAGTTTTAAAACCATGGTCTGGCCAAAGCTACCTTAATACTTCTGTTTCAGGAGGAAGCGAGAGCGTTAAATATCTTATTTCTTTAGGAAAAACAGGCCAGGAAGGATTTTATTACAATAGCGGAACCAAGTATAATCAATACGATTTCCGTACAAATTTAGACGGGAAGATAAATAAAAATATCAGCCTTACTTTCGATGTTGCGGGCCGTACGGAGGATCGTAACTATCCTACCCGTAGTGCAGGCAGCATTTTCAGAATGGTAATGCGTGGTAAACCTACCATGACTGCTTACTGGCCTAACGGAGTTCCCGGCCCTGATATCGAATACGGGGATAACCCGGTTGTAGTAAGTACCAAAGCTACCGGCTACGATCATGATAAGCGATATGTAGTGAATAGTAATGTTAGACTAAATGTAAAAATTCCATGGGTGGAAGGATTATCTTTAACTGGAAATGCCGCCGTCGATAAAAACTTTCGTTTTCAAAAAACCTGGCAGACCCCATGGTATTTGTATTCTTTTAATGGGTTTGATGCAAATAACCAGCCGATACTTCAAAAGTCAAAAAGAGGATTTGACAGCCCTGCCCTTTCACTGAGAACGGAAGATAACCAGAATATTCTCCTCAACGGGCTTATTAATTATGAAACTAAATTCCTTACTGACCATAATATCAATCTTTTGGCAGGTGTTGAAAAGATAACAGGTAGGGGAGATAATTACAGCGCTTATCGTAAAAATTTCACTTCACCATTACTTGATCAAATGTTTGCAGGTGCAACAGATCAGTTTATGTCAAATGATGGTCGGGCTTATTCCCAGGCAAGATTAAACTACTTCGGCCGGGTAAACTATGATTATAAGCAAAAGTACCTTGCTGAATTTGTATGGAGATACCAGGGTTCTTATATCTTCCCTAAAGAGAGCCGATTCGGCTTCTTCCCGGGTATTTCTTTAGGTTACAGAATATCCGAAGAAAAGTTCTGGAAAGACAAGATAGCGGCAGTTAATTCCCTTAAACTTCGTGCTTCCTGGGGACAAACAGGTAACGACCAGATTGATGAATATCAATATTTGGCAATGTACGGACTTGGTGGAATCAGAGCGCAAACATGGAATCCTGCATTGACATTTATAACTAATGGCAATGTTGAAAACCCGGCATTATATGAGACCGTATTGCCAAATAAGGAAGTTACCTGGGAAGTTGCAAACCAGGCTAATATTGGTTTTGATGCAACTTTATTAAACGATAAGATTTCTGTAACTGCTGATTACTTTAATTACACACGTTCTCAGATCCTGTGGTTTAGAAATGCCTCAGTTCCCTCATCCGCAGGTATTCAATTACCGAGAGAGAATATTGGTAAAGTTGGCAATAAAGGATTTGATTTCAGTGTAGGATATAACGGAAAAGCAGGCGAATTGTCTTACCAGTTTGGCGTTAACGGGGGATATCAGAAGAATAAAGGTTTGTTTTGGGATGAGCCTGCTGGTGCTCCTGATTATCAAAGAACTACCGGCCGCCCTATGTTTAGCAATATTTATTACAATGCAATGGGCATTTTCAAAGACCAGGCTGCTATAGATAAATATCCGCACTTAAGTAATGCCCGCCCTGGAGACGTGATATTTGAAGATTATAACAAAGATGGAAAAATCACTGTAGATGACAGGGTTAGATTTAATAAAAATACTACCCCGACACTTAATGGCGGTTTAACAATGAATCTGCGCTACAAAGCCTTTGATTTTGCAGCATTAGTTCAGGGTGCAGCAGGAGCTATACAGTATATATCCACTGAATCTGGCGAAATAGGAAACTTCCTGAAAGATTTTGCTGATAATCGCTGGACCCCTCAAAATCCGGATGCAAGCGGGCCCCGTACTTTTAACCGCGGTAATGAATATTGGGTAGGCCAGTCTAACACCTTCTGGGTCCATAAAACAGATTATTTGAGACTCAAAAACCTGGAATTAGGCTACAGTATACCCTCATCCATGATCCGTCGTGCCGGACTTAAAAACCTTCGGGTATACATAAATGGATATAACCTGTTAACCTATAGCCCTGATTTGAAGGATTTCGACCCTGAGTTAGGATCTGGCTCAGGACAAGGTTATCCTTTACAAAAAATAGTAAATGGTGGTTTATCTGTTACTTTTTAAACATTTTATATAAATCAGTCGTCATGAAAAAAATTTATTATATACTACTGGGGATATTCGTCCTGGCAAATACAATTTCGTGTAAGAAAGATTTTCTGGATCAGACACCTTCGGATAAGTATTCAGAAGAGGCAGTTTGGAGCGACCCCGCTCTTGCTCAGGCATTTGTAAACAATATATACTTTGGGATACCCCATGGCTTTAGTAACATTATGATGTCATCCATGGTGGATGAAACCACATACAATGCGGACTTTGGAAGCAGTAACGTAACTAAGAGCCTTATAACACCCAGCGACTTATCCATATTTGATGAAAATTTCTGGTCTGGTAACAGGCAAAGGGGAATGAATTGGGCACGAGTATACAAATTCATCAGGTCTGCCAATGTTTTCTTTGCGAATATAGATAAAGTCCCTTTTGACAATCAGGCAGATAAAAATCGAATGAAGGGGGAAGTATACTTTTTAAGAGGCAATCTGTATCATAACCTAGTTGCCATGTACGGCGGCGTACCTATTATAACAAAGGCATATGGCCTTGCGGATGACTTTACTACGCCTCGTGATAGCTATGAAAATTGCATTAAGTTTATAACATCTCAATTGGATTCAGCAGCTGCTTTATTGCCGCTTACACAATCTGGAAATAATAAAGGACGTGCAACTAAAGGTGCAGCGCTGGCTTTAAAATCAAGAGTATTATTATACGCAGCAAGCGATTTATACAATAGCAATGCTGCATGGGGAGGCGGAGCTAATAAAGAACTTGTTGGATATGTAGGAGGAGATAGGACTGCTCGTTGGCAGGCAGCAAAGAATGCAGCAAAGGCAGTAATAGATTTGGGAGTTTATAGCATTTATAAAGCGGGAACTCCGGCTTCAGCAGCTGAGGCTACTAAAAATTATGCGGATATTTTTCTGTCTAAAGAAACATCTGAAGATATATTTTCGCGCTTATTTACGCCAAAAGTTGATGAAAACTGGGACGGCTATAATCCTGGTCTATATAACAATCCCAATGGCTGGCATGGATGGGGTAGCAATACTCCGGTTGGTCAAATGGTAGATGCTTATGAAATGGCGGATGGTTCTAAATTTGACTGGAACAATTCTGCACACAAGGCTGCTCCGTATGCAAACCGTGACCCTCGTTTTTATGCCAGTATCAATTATGAAGGGGCTGTCTGGAGACCGCGTCCTTCAGATGTAGCGGGAAAAGATCCAATTGGTATTATCCAGGTGGGATATTATAAAAAACCTGATGGTACTGTAGTTCCAGGCCTGGATACAAGGAATAGTCCGATTGAAGACTGGAATGGTACTTATACAGGCTATTATATGCGTAAATTTATTGATCCAAGCCTAAATGCTCAGTTTGTAAAGCAGGATCTTCCATGGCGTTTTATACGTTATTCAGAAATTATATTGAATTACGCAGAAGCATGCCTTGCTTTAGGCCAGGAGCAGGAAGCACGCACTTACCTTAATATGATCAGAACACGTGTTGGTATGCCTCAGGTAAATGAAAGCGGACAAGCTTTAATTGACCGTTACCGTAATGAACGCCGTATTGAACTGGCATTTGAAGATCTGCGTTATTTTGACGTGCGTCGCTGGATGATTGCGGATGTTGCTTATCAGAATGCACAGGGAGTAAGGGTTGATGGCACGATAGATGGAAATGGTGCCATTCAGCCGGAACGTACCTATTCAATTATAACAGCGCAGGCCAGAGCATGGAATCCGCGTTTTTATTTTCTTCCTATCAAGAAGGATGAAATGAACAGAAACAGTAAACTTGTCCAGAACCCTTTATATTAATCTTTATAGACCAGTCATGAAACAAAATCAGCAAGGTTTCTCAAGAAGAACCGCTTTAAAAATGGCCGCTGCTACCACTGCTGCAATTGTTGGCAACGGGTTATTTAATCGCATTTCTGCAGCAGAAGCCGTTTTAGAATCCAATTTAAAAGGGAAAGTAAATCATTCCGTTTGCCGCTGGTGCTATGATTCTATCCCTTTGGAAGATCTGTGCAAGGCTGCCCAAAATATAGGGCTTTCATCTATTGAACTGGTTGGCCCGGATGAGTGGCCAATACTTAAAAAATACGGACTTACTTCTGCTCTGCCCTGGGGGGCAGGTAAAGGCATCACCCAAGGCTTTAATGATTTGAAATATCATGATGAACTTGTAAAAAGTTATGAAGATATTATTCCTAAAGTAGCCGCAGCTGGCTATAACCAAATAATTTGTTTCTCAGGAAACCGTAATGGTTTGGATGACGGGCAGGGAATTAAAAATTCTGCTATCGGTTTAAAACGACTGATCAATGTGGCTGAGAAACATAAGGTAACTCTGGTAATGGAACTTTTAAACAGCAAGGTAAATCATCATGATTATCAATGCGATCATACTAAATGGGGCGTTGCTTTATGCGATGAAGTGGGCTCAGACAGGTTTAAATTGCTTTATGATATTTACCACATGCAGATAATGGAAGGCGATGTAATTGCCACCATAAAACAATACAGCAAATACATTTCTCATTACCATACTGGCGGTGTACCCGGAAGAAACGAAATAGACGATACACAGGAATTAAATTACCCGGCAATTATGAAAGCTATCGTAGAAACTGGCTTTAAAGGCCATGTTGCACAGGAATTTATTCCGAAAAGGCCTGATAAATTAGCCTCATTAAAACAAGGAGTTCAGATTTGTGATGTAGTTTAATACCAAAATTAATCCTTAATATTCTAACTCTAATTTTAATTTTAATCCCTGATGATAAAATTTAGCCGTGTTCTTCCATCCATTAAAAACAGCTTTTTTTTTATTTTTTTCAATACAATGGTTTTTCTTACTTCCTGCAGTTCTGATTATCAGAAAAAAACAGGGCAGGACAGCTTACCAAGTTTAGATGAAAATCAAAAACATCTTTCTGAAAATGCATTAAGAGGTTTGGTGGCGGATCCGGGTTTAGAGATTCAGGTTCTGGCAACAGAGCCTATGCTTAAAAACCCAACCAATATGGATGTTGATGAGCGGGGAAGAATTTGGGTTACTGAGGCTTATAATTATCGTCCGGAAATAAATGCTAATCCAACCACTGTAAAAGGCGACCGTATTATCATCCTGGAAGATAAAAATGGCGATGGCGTTTCTGATACCACTAAGGTTTTTTACCAGGGTCCGGAGATTAATGCACCTCTGGGCATTTGTGTTCTGGGAAACCGGGTTTTGATTTCTCAGAGCCCTTATGTTTGGGCTTTTTATGATGATAATGGCGATGACAAGGCCGACCGTAAAGAAATATTATTCCAGGGAATTGGTGGTGTACAGCATGATCATGGGATGCATACTTTCACATTCGGACCTGATGGAAAACTGTATTTCAACTTTGGTAACGAAGGAAAAACCTTAAGAGATAAGAATGGAAATCCTGTTAAAGATCAGGATGGCGATGAAATCGGGCCAGGAAAATATACCCAGGGAATGATCTTCCGTTGCAACCCGGATGGTACTCAGGTAGAGTGTATGGCTCATAACTTCAGGAATAATTATGAGCTTGCTGTAGATAGTTACGGTACCATGTGGCAAAGTGATAACGACGATGATGGCAACCGGGCAACCCGCATAAATTATGTAATGGATTACGGTAACTATGGCTATAAAGATGAAATGACCGGTGCTTCCTGGTCGGCAAACCGTACGAACATTGAAGATTCCATTCCATTACGACACTGGCATTTAAATGATCCGGGAGTGATCCCAAATCTTTTACAAACGGGCGCCGGCTCCCCTACCGGGATGGTTATTTACGAAGGATCTTTACTGCCTGCACAATTTCAAAATCAAATGATCCATTCTGATCCGGGACCGAATGTGGTTCGATCTTATCCTGTTAAGAAAACCGGCGCAGGATATACAGCCGAAATTATCAATATCCTGAAGGGAGAACGTGATCAGTGGTTCCGTCCGGCGGATGTTTGCGTTGCACCGGATGGTTCATTAATAGTTGCCGACTGGTATGACCCTGGAGTGGGTGGTCATCAGGCAGGTGATCAGCAGAAAGGACGTATCTATCGTATTGCGCCAAAAGGTTCAAAATTCAGCGTTACAAAACAAGATTTCAATACCGCAGCCGGAGCTGTAACTGCTTTGCAAAGTCCAAATCTGGCAGTCCGTCATCACGCCTGGGAAGCATTAACACGCCTTGGAGGAAGCGCTGTCCCAGAGTTAGAGAAAGTTTGGAAATCCTCTCCAAATCCGCGGATGCGTGCCAGAGCTTTTTGGGTGCTGGTTAAGATAGCCCGTGTCGATAAATACATCAATGAGGCCATAAAAGAAAACAATCCTGATTTAAGAATAATGGGATTGAGAGCAGCCAGACAAGCTAATTCTAATGTAAGCGGGGTTGTCGGGCAGTTAGTTACTGATAAAGATCCGCAGGTCAGACGTGAATGCGCCATCGCTTTGAGGCATAATAAATCTTCTGAAATGCCAAAACTTTGGGCAACACTGGCAAATCAGCATGATGGAAAAGACCGCTGGTACCTGGAAGCACTGGGAATTGGTGCCGACGGTCAATGGGATGCCTGCTTTTCAGCATATAACAAACTCGTAAAAAATCCTTTAAAAAATCAGGCAGGGAAAGATATTGTTTGGCGTGCCAGAACAGATAAGTCTATCCCTTACCTGGCTCAGCTTGCTTCGGACCAAAGAGTCAGTCTTAAATCACGATTAAGATATTTCCGTGCTTTTGATTTTAATACGGGTCCGGCAAAAGCTAAGTACCTTTTAGCCATGATTGAAAGCAACAAAACCAGCAGTCCCGAACTGAATAAACTGGTTTTAAATCACCTGGATCTTAAAACGGTACAACAATCTGAAATCGCTAAAAAAGCTGTCACTGAAGTATTGAAATCAGTTTATGGCACTGAAGAATATATAGACCTGGTTCGCAGGTATGAACTTAAAAGCGAAAAACCAAAACTGATGGATCTTGCTATATCAAAAGCTGATGTACCACTGGGACGTGCTGCAATTTCTTTATTATTAGACTTAAAAGGTCCCGATCTGGTACGTAATGCCATCAGCAATAGCGACACCTCTAAATCGATGAAAGTAATAACCGCTTTAGGAGGTGTTGGCAGCAAACAATCCATCAACATTTTACAGAATGCAGTTTTTTCATCATCATACAATAAATCTATCCGCTTAAAAGCTGCCAGTAAAATGGGCGGCAGTATGAGTGGTGAAGACAAAGTGTTGCAGTTATTGAGGAATAAAAAGATCTCAAAGGAAATGATCCCGAATTTTGTTGACGGTTTGAAAGGAGCCTGGCGCAAAGCGATTTATTTAGAAGCCAGAACCTATTTACCTGATGGAGGCAAATCTGTACAGAAAAAGAAAATACCAACTATAAAAGAAATAGAGACTTTAAGTGCCAGTGCTGAAAAAGGCAAAGCAGTATTTAAAAACAATTGTTTTGTTTGCCACCAGGTAAATAATGAGGGTTATGATTTTGGTCCGAATCTTTCTGAAATAGGAACAAAATTACCTAAAGAAGCTGTTTTAGAAGCCATTGTTCAACCTTCAGCAGGTATCAATTTCGGCTATGAGAGCTGGCAACTAACTATGAAAGATGGATCAGTACTCACTGGTATTATTGCCAGTAAAACTGAAAGCGACATCGACCTGAAATATCCGGCTGGGATAAAACAAAAAATCAAAACCAGTGAGGTGAAATCTAAAAAAGAACTTACCGAATCGATGATGCCTTCCGGTTTGCATGAAACAATGAGTAATCAGGAACTGGCAGATTTGCTTGCTTATTTATCTGCACTTAAAAAGAAGTAACATACTTGCTGAAGAATTTAAAAGCTCTTGCTTTGTTGGCTTAAAGATTATTCGAGAACGACTAGCCCAGGTATATTCTATACAAAAATTAATATTTTTGATGCTGCAATAACAAAATAAACACGGTGAACGCTTCAGGTTTGAGGATAAGGCGAAGTAATTGTAGCCCACGTTGTTTTTGTGTTTTAACAGTATTTACTGATATCCCCAACTTCTGGGCTATTTCATTATTTTTCATTCCATCTAAATAACCCATCTTGGAAATACGTTTACAGCTCTCAGGTAGTGCGTCAAGAGCCATATGCAGTTCAGCTAATACTTCAGAACGCATTATCGAATGAATAATATTAAATTCTTCTATGGGAGAAGGGTCCTGTTGCTCCAGATAATTGCCTATTACTTTATCATGCCTGATCAAATTCAAACTGGCATTACGAACTGTACTATAAAGGAAGTTTTTAACCGCTATATTATGAGAAGCTATTTCTTTGCGCTGGTTCCAATATTTAATAAATGCCTCCTGTACAACATCTTCCGCGTTCACCTTATCTCTAACAATTTGAAAGGAAAAGTGACAAAGCCGCGGATAATAAGTTTTAAAAAGCTGTTCAAACCCTTTGTCCGGATGTAACGATTCTAAATCTTTGGATACTTCATTAGGTTGATCAGGGAAATTCATTGCCAGGTACTATGATTACATTAGTAAAGCTATTCAATTATTCTATAAAAAAGCTTCTGACTTATTTTATTACGCAGCACAATAAAAATATCTGTTTTTACAGATGACAATTAAAGATTTGCAACAGTCACGCTAGCTTGCTTATTTAAGTTTAATGCTGGTGTCATTTCATACGGGCTTTTCATCAAATAGCAAAGCTGATATCGCCAATAAAATGGTTTTTACTAATAGTTCATTTGAGATATTTTTCAAACCAGTCAAGCATC
>CAYHRC010000047.1:0-12224 GCA_964358565.1 uncultured Sphingobacterium sp.
TGATGAAGATGACAGATGGGCGCTTGTTAACTTTATGAGGACACTAAAAAAATAACACTATCGGGCACTACTCAATAAAACGGGTAGTGCTTTTTTTCTTTCCTTCTCTGAAAGCTTCAAAATATCACAGCTGTTGACATACAGCATATATACACTTCGTGTATTAAAATTTCTAAACATTGTTCATTTCGTTTAGATGCCCGTTGCTTTGCAGATGCTCTTTTTGATGTCTGCCGGAGTATAAAGCATTGTCTGCCGAATGGTCGATAAATCTCTTCATTATAACCCAAAAGGCTCTGAGCACCCATCTTCCAGCTACTGATATGACCATTAAGATCAGTAGTAAATCTGAATCTTTTGAAGAAGAAATTTTATTTTCAATCATTTGATTAAATCATTTGATTGAACCAATTTTTGTTTCTAGATTTGTCTTAAGTATTTATTCAAAATGAATAAAAAATCAGATGCAGTAAAACTGTCAACAGAAGAGAAGTTCAAGGAAGCAGCGCATATCGTTTTTACAAAAAAAGGGTATGCCGCTACGAAAACCCGGGATATTGCCGAGGAGGCAGGAATGAACCTTTCACTTTTAAATTATTATTTCCGAAGCAAAGAGAAACTATTCGAGATCGTGATGCAGGAAAAGCTGCAACAGCTTTTTGCTTTTATTTCCCCTGTTTTTGATCAGGCTGATACCAGCCTTGATGAAAAAATAGACACGATTGCAGCAAATTATATCGAGATGCTGCTGAAAAACCCTGATCTGCCAATTTTTGTATTGAGTGAGGTGAAAAATAACCCGGAGCGCTTGGGTGAAAGCATCCGCCTGGAAACTTATTTGCTTAAATCTCATTTTGTGAGACAGCTCGCCGAGAAAAAGAAAGACATTAATCCGCAGCAATTTTTCATTAGTTTTTTGGGGATGATGGTATTTCCCTTTGTTATTAAGCCTGTTCTTGTGGCAAGTGGGACATTAAGTAAAGAGGTATTTAACCAAATGATGGAAGAGCGTAAAGTTTTGATTGCCAGCTGGATGAAGCTTATGTTGAAGTAGTTCTGTTCCTGTTAATTTAACGATTGAACGAATTGGAATATTAAATAAATGATTAATCATGAGTAAGCTTTTTTCATTATCATTTTTACAGATTTTAGCTGCATGCACGGTTGTTCTGGCACAACCTCTCCCTCAGCTAAGTCTTGAGGAATCTTATACTTTGGCCAGGCAGTATTATCCTCTGACCAGGCAACAGGAGCTTATCGCAAAAACAGCTTCGTATTCCATTGAGAATGCAGCCAATGCCTATTTACCTCAGATCAACGTGAACGGACAAGCGACCTATCAGTCGGCAGTCACAGGAATACCTGTTAAACTCCCTGGCTTTTCAATTCCATCTCCCGATAAGGATCAGTACAGGGTTTTTGCAGAATTAAACCAGGTATTGTATGATGGAGGCATGATTGAACAGCAGAAGCAATTGCAAAAAGTAAATGAGGGTATTGAACAGCAAAAACTTGAAACCGAACTATACAAACTAAAGGAGCGTATCAACCAGTTGTTCTTTGGTATACTGGTGCTGGATGAACAGCTGAAACAAAATGCCCTCCTGAACCAAGACCTTGAACTGGGCCTGAAGAAAGTTGAGGCAGCAGTGAAGAATGGAATTGCTTTGAAGAGTAATGCGGATCTTCTTAATGCCGACCTGCTAAAAAACAAGCAAAAACGCATAGAACTACAGACTTCTAGGAGATCATTTGCTGCAATGCTTGGCCTGTTCCTCAGGAAGGAGATCAGCGATCAGACCGTTTTACTAAAGCCGCCGGCTCCGCAAAAGATGAATGAGATCCTTCGTCCGGAATTGTTTGTATTTGAAAAGCAAAGCAAGAATATTGACGTCCAGAACAGGCTCCTTACCGCCAAAGCACGTCCGAAATTTGGCTTATTTCTTCAGGCTGGCGCCGGACGACCCGGGCTGAATATGCTAAGCAATAGTTTCGAAACTTTTTATGTCGGAGGTATCCGTTTAACATGGAACCCTTCTATTTTTTATACTTTGAAAAACGATCGTTCGCTGCTTGAGCTCAGCCGCCAGGGTCTTGATGTGCAGCGGGAGACTTTTCTTTTCAATACAAACCTGAGCTTAAAACAGCAGGATACTGAGATCGGGAAGTACATCGAATTGTTAGATACTGATGATGAGATTATAACCATCCGTAAAAAGATTAAAAATACGGCGATGGCACAACTTGAGAATGGGGTGATCAATGCAAGTGACTATCTGAGGGAAGCAAATGCGGAAGATCAGGCGCGGCTCGGCAAAATTTTGCATGAAATACAATTGCTCATGGCCCAATATAATCAGCAAACAACAACAGGAAATTAATTAATCAATCAGATGATGACAAAAAAAATGCTTATTCTCATTGTAATTGCAGGGATGTCATCTTGTAAAAAGAAGACAGATACATATGATGCTGCAGGTACATTTGAAGCCGTTGAGACGATTGTTTCCTCAGAAGCTGGTGGGACAATCAAACAACTCAACCTGGAAGAAGGACAGATCCTGGAAGCCGGGCGTACTGTGGGCTACATTGATAGCACCCAGCTTTTTCTGAAAAAGAAACAGCTGGAAGCTCAGGTTAAAGCAGTTTTAGTTAAAAAACCGGATATCCACGCGCAAACGGCCGCCCTTAGGGAGCAGTTAAATCAGGCTCAAAGAGAGCAGAGACGTATTGTTAATCTTTTAAAAGCAGATGCTGCAACACAAAAACAACTTGATGATGCCAACTCTCAGATAGAGGTTATAAAAAAACAGATTATCGCACAGCGCTCATCATTAAACATAAGCTCATCAAGCCTTAGAGAAGAAACCGGGCCTCTGGAAGCACAGATCCAGCAGGTGAATGATCAGCTGGTGAAATGCAGGATCATAAACCCGGTGAATGGCACCGTATTGACTAAGTATGCTGAGCAAAACGAAGTGACAGCTCCAGGCAAGCCCATTTATAAAATAGCCGAACTGAGTACAATTGTTTTGAGAGCCTACATTACTGGTGAGCAACTTGCTGGTGTAAAATTAAATCAGCAGGTAAAAGTGCTCGTTGATACTGCTGAGGATGCTTATAAAACCTATCCCGGCACTATAGAATGGATCAGCAATAAAGCCGAATTTACACCGAAGACCATACAAACAAAAGATGAGCGTGCTAACCTCGTGTATGCGGTTAAAATTCGGGTAAAGAATGATGGATATCTTAAGATAGGTATGTATGGGGAAGTAAAGTTCTGATATGGAAGCAGTCAGTGTAAAAAATATAAGTAAGAAATATGGTCGGGACAAGCTGGCGGTGGATGACGTTTCTTTTTCTGTCAGTAAAGGCGAGATTTTTGGACTTATTGGTCCCGACGGTGCCGGCAAGACAAGCATTTTCCGGATGCTCACAACCCTGCTCTTACCCGATGGAGGTTCAGCTACAGTCGACGGACTTGACATTGTAAAGGATTACAAGCAAATCAGAAGCAGGGTAGGCTATATGCCCGGCAGGTTCTCTTTATATCCGGATCTGAGCATCGAGGAGAATCTTAATTTTTTTGCTACTGTATTTAACACTACCGTAGAGGAAAATTACAACCTGATTGAAGATATTTATGTCCAGATCGAACCATTTAAAAAACGCAGGGCTGGTAAATTATCGGGAGGTATGAAGCAGAAACTGGCATTATGCTGTGCGCTGATCCATAAACCGGAGGTCTTGTTTCTTGATGAACCTACCACCGGTGTCGACCCTGTGTCAAGGCGTGAGTTTTGGGGTATGCTTAAAAAATTGAAAGAGCAGAATATTACCATTGTTGTGTCAACTCCCTATATGGATGAAGCGGATCTTTGTGACAGGATCGCCCTCTTGCAATTGGGTAAAATATTATCGGTTGATACACCAGCCAATATCATAAGTTCTTATCCGGGAGATCTGTATGCTGTGAAGGCGGATAATATGTATGCCCTCTTAAAGGCTTTGAATACATCTGATCTGGTATTAAGCAGTTATGCCTTTGGAGAATATGCACATGTTTCATTTAGAGACGAGGGAATTGACGAAGCCACTGTCAGGGCCTATTTGGAGGGAAAAGGAGTAAAGAATATAATTTTTCAGAGAACCGCGGTCACTATTGAGGATAGTTTCATAAATCTTTTAAAGAATTGAAATGAGTGAAATTGTGATAATGGCTGATAAACTTACCAAACGCTACGGTGATTTTATTGCCGCAAACGAGGTTACTTTTGAAGTAAAGAAAGGGGAGATATTTGGTTTTCTTGGTGCCAATGGGGCAGGCAAGACAACGGCTATGCGGATGTTATGCGGTCTTTCCAAACCTTCCTCAGGAAAGGCACTCATTGCAGGTTTTGACGTTTATACCCAGACCGAGCAGATCAAAAAAAACATAGGATATATGAGCCAGAAGTTCTCGCTATATGAAGACCTGACGGTGGTTGAAAACATTAAGTTCTTCGGGGGCATTTACGGGCTTAGTGATCAGGAGATCCGGATAAAAAGTGAGGAGTTGATAACCCAGCTCGGATTACAGGATGAAAGAAAAAGGCTGGTGGCTTCTTTGCCTTTAGGATGGAAGCAGAAACTTTCATTCTCAGTGGCTGTCCTGCACGAGCCCAAGATCGTATTTCTGGATGAGCCGACTGGCGGGGTTGATCCGCTAACAAGAAGGCAGTTCTGGAACCTGATCTATGAAGCATCTGATAAAGGCATCACTATTTTTGTGACCACTCATTATTTAGACGAAGCAGAATACTGTAACCGTATTTCCATAATGGTTGATGGCAGGATCAAGGCACTTGACAGTCCGCAGAATTTAAAAGCCGCCTATAAAGCTACAAGCATGGACGAAGTATTTTACACGCTGGCGCGGGGAGCTGAGAGAGCTGATACTTAAGCATCGTGCTTTTTGAATTGAAAAAATGAAACAGTTCCTCATATTCATAAAAAAAGAGTTTGCGCATGTGCTGCGCGACAGGAAGACCCTGTTTATCCTGTTTGGGATGCCGGTGACTCAGATCCTGATCTTTGGTTTTGCACTGACCAATGAGGTAAAGAACGCCCGGATAGTCATCATGGACCAGGCTAAGGATGTCGCCTCTCAGCAACTAATTGCAAGGATTGAAGCGAGCCGTTATTTCGATATTGAAAAGATGTTAATGACACGGGCGGAAATGGAGCGGGCTTTTAAACAGGGTAAGATCAAAATGGCTATTATCTTTCCGGCAAATTTTAATGCTGATATGATGCGTGGGGGAAAGGCACAGCTTCAGGTGATCGCTGATGCATCAGACCCGAATCTTGCCGGCACGCTTACTCATTATGTCTCATCGATTGTGCAGGACCATACGGCCGCTCTAAATCAGGATCCAGCCATTCCATACCGCATTATTCCCGAATTTAGAATGCTTTATAATCCCCAGCTGAAGGGGGCTCATAACTTTGTTCCGGGAGTAATGGCCCTGGTCCTTATGCTGGTCTGCGTGATGATGACAGCGGTTTCAATCGTGAAAGAAAAGGAGACGGGAACGATGGAAGTATTGCTCGTTTCACCCTTTAAACCGCTGCTTGTAATTTTGTCCAAAGCGGTACCTTATCTGATACTTTCTCTTATTAACCTCTGTTCTATTTTATTGCTGAGTGTTTTGGTACTTGATCTTCCGGTTAACGGCAGTATCTTATTATTATTTGCCGAGAGCACCCTGTTCATCATCACCTGTCTGACGCTGGGAATTTTTATCTCTGTTAAGACTGATTCTCAGCAAGTGGCCATGCTTATCTCTCTTATGGGAATGCTTCTGCCAACTATCATGTTAAGTGGCTTTATGTTCCCGATTGAAAATATGCCGCTGCCTTTGCGAGTGATCTCCAATGTGATTCCGGCCAAATGGTATTATATCATTGTTAAATCGATTATGATCAAGGGCCTTGGCTTCAGCGCAATATGGAAAGAAACGCTGATCCTGGCAGGGATCACCCTGGTTTTATTGTACATCAGTTTAAAGAGTTTTAAGATAAGACTGGCATGAGAACAATCAGATTTTTACTGCAAAAAGAATTCAGGCAGATATTCCGTAACCGATCAATTCTGGCAATGGCGATGGTCATGCCGATCCTGCAGCTCATAATTCTTCCACTGGCTGCTAATTATGAGGTTAAGAATATCAATATTGCAGTAATTGATAATGATCATTCTTCCTATTCACAGAAGCTCATTTCAAAGATAACCGGATCGGGTTATTTCAGGTTAACCGGTTATAGTTTTTCCTTCAAAGAGGCCTCCAGACTTATTGAAGATGATGAGGCAGATCTGATTTTGGAGATCCCCGGAGGATTTGAAAGGAACCTGGTTCGTGAAAATGAACAGAAACTGTTCATTGCTGTGAATGCTATCAATGGTACGAAGGCCAACCTGGGTGGGGCTTATCTGGCTACTATCATAAAGGATTATAATACAGATATCCGCATTGAACTGCTGCAATCTGCTCAAACAGGCGCGGCATATACAGCAGAAATCGTTTCATCTAACTGGTATAATCCCATGCTCAATTACCAGCTCTTCATGGTTCCAGGTGTTCTGGCCACACTGGTCACTATGATCGGGGGATTTTTAAGTGCGCTTAACATCGTGAAAGAGAAGGAGGTAGGCACAATTGAACAGATCAATGTGACGCCGATTAAAAAGCATCATTTTATCCTGGGTAAACTCATTCCATTCTGGGTACTTGGCAATGTAGCTTTTACCATGGGCTTGATTGTCTCCTGGCTTATTTATGGAATTATTCCGGTTGGCAGCTTTTTTCTCTTATACGGATTTATATCAGTCTACCTGCTTGCTGTGCTCGGTTTCGGACTGTTGATTTCTACTGTCAGTGAAACCCAGCAACAGGCCATGTTCATAATGTTCTTTTTTATGATGGTTTTCATCCTGATGGGAGGCTTATTCACATCAATAGACAGCATGCCTGCCTGGGCTAAGGTGGTCACCTGGTTTAATCCTGTTGCTTACCTGATAGAAGTGATGCGAATGATAATTTTGAAAGGCAGTGAATTCCGGGATATCCTGCCTCAGCTAATAAAAATCGCTTTGTTTGCCATCGTGCTTAATACCTGGGCAGTATTAAATTACAGCAAGACAAATTAATCAGGCTTACGATTTACAGGAGCTGAATTCTTTAATCAGAAACAAGACTTCCCTTTACTTGTTCTTTTTATACGCCGTTTATCAAAACTGATGAAAAGGATTCCGTATCTGTTCATAATTCCTCCTTTTGCCATTTTTATTATTGCAAGCGGCTTGTATGTTTCCCGGACTAAGGCGGATCACAGTGAGGCTTTTCTGCCGGTAAAAAGTTATTCAGGACTCATTCTGGAAAAAACCGAAGAACTGCGTGCCCAGTCAGGCGTGAAATCAGTATTATTCAATTCATCAGGCACGAAACTGTATGCCCTGAATTTAGAGGCTATGAGTATCTATGAATTTGACAGAGAAGAATAACAGGTCTTATGTAACCATAATGAGCGGCAGTACGATAAGTGTGATTAATAACAAAACATGGAAAATTGAAAAAAACCTGCAGGTACCTTATAACCCGCGGCATGTTGTGGCCGACTCTTACGGCCGTTTATTTGTGTCTTTTAATGCCCTGGCGCAATTGGCCTGCATTTCGGCAAGTACAGGGAAGCTATTGTTTAAAACAGACACACACGGCAACCCAAGGACCATTGTGCTGTCGAAAAATCAGAAATTTTTATTTGTTACCTGTTATGCGGATAATACTCTTGATATTTTTAAAATCAACAACCACGGCTTTAGCCGGATAGCTTCGCTCAAAAGCGATGGAAACCCCGTCGGGGCAGATATTTATGAGGATGAAAACGTGCTGGAAGTATGGGTTTGTAACTGGATGAGCGGAGTTCTGAAAGTTTTCACTTTCAGGAAGGTTTGAAGGCTTGAGTCAAACAAACAAAAATTATAAACAATCACTCAATCGCACATGTTTAATAGGTATCTATAAAAATGAACCCAGCGGATTTTGAGGAACGATTACTCTGTTTAAGCAGATTGAAAACTATTCTTTACCGCATAAAATTAATCCTATGAAAATTCTTGTTAAAGATCCTGTTACAAATGGAGAAATCGAAATGGATGCCCAGCGTGAGGACTATAATGGTGAAGCTGCCTGGCGGATTTTGTCCCCCGGTAAAGACTCATTTGTAATGGTAGAAAGAGGGGGCGAGTGGACAGTTGTTGATGAGGAAGACTTTAATCCTGAACTGGCGAAACTGATCGGAAAGTCACTGCATCCTGTTGCGAGATATAATTCGCTGACTTAAAGAAGTATTTAGTAGTGAGTATTTAGTACTTAGTATCAGGTGAACATCCGGTGACTCGATTCATCGGATGAGTTCACGCGCGACTCACAAGCCGTAATTCGTAAATAATAATTCGTAAATAGTAATTCAACCCATTATTCCACCGCTACCCGGTAATCCGGATCTTTCAGAATATTTACATCAATGATGGATTCAGCATTTTTGAGGAGCAGTTTACAATCCTCACTCAAATGACGGAGATGTAAACTTTTACCTGCGATCCTGTAGCGTTCAGTTAACTTGTTTAAAGCATCAATGCCTGACATGTCAGCAACACGACTGTCTTTAAAGTCAATGATCACCTCTTCGGGATCGCCGGCAATGTCAAACTTATCATTGAATGCACAAAAGATAATTAAAACATAACAATCACATTTCCTCTTTAGATTTTGAATAATTTAGCAGCTTAATTGCTTTTTGATGTCAACCGGCTCCCATTCCCTCCCCGAAGAAAAAATAAATCTGCACCCGCGGAACAGGCACAGGTACCGCTATAATTTCCCCGAATTGGTTGCAAGTTGTCCTGAGCTTTCTCAATTTGTCTCTTTAAATCAATTTCAGGATCTTTCTATCGATTTCACGAATCCGGAAGCTGTAAAAACCCTGAATAAAGCATTACTTAAGCACTTTTACCAGATCAGTCTATGGGATATTCCTGAAGGCTTTTTATGTCCGCCTATTCCAGGCAGAGCAGATTATATACATTATATGGCCGACCTGCTGTCTGATGAGGCAGGAATAATTCCGAGGGGAAAATCCGTCAGGGTGCTGGATATCGGTGTGGGAGCTAATTGTATCTATCCTCTTATCGGGCATAGTGAATACGGATGGAGCTTTGCAGCTTCTGATATTGATCCTTTGGCGCTGCGCTCTGCAAAAAATATTGTAGAAGCTAATTCTTTATCGAAAGTTATAAGCATCAGGAAACAAAATTCAGACCTTCATATATTTGAAGGTGTTATCCATCGTGGTGAAAGCTTTAGCCTGACCATTTGTAATCCGCCTTATCACGCATCAGCCAAAGAGGCAGCAGCAGGAACGGAGCGTAAATGGAAAAATCTGGGCAAGCAAAAATCAGCTGACAGATCTCTCAATTTTGGAGGCAGGAGCGCCGAGCTTTGGTGCCAGGGCGGGGAGGAACAATTTGTTCGTCAAATGATTGAAGAAAGTGCTGACTTTTCAAAATCCATTTTATGGTTCAGTTCGCTGATTTCAAAGAAGGAAACACTTCCAGGATGTTATGCGGCATTAAAAAAGGCGGGCGCCACAGAGGTAAGAACCATTAATATGGCTCAGGGACAAAAGACCAGCCGGATACTTGCCTGGACTTTTATGGATCAGAAGGTTGGTACCTCCATTTTTTAATTTAATTGTTTTTTCAAAAATTTGAGAAGAACAGATATTCACAAACCCCTTCCAAAATCACTATTTTTCCTTAATAATTTCTTTGGGCAGGATTGTTTGGTGCTCAGAGCTTTTAGCCAGAATATGATCAAGATCCTCTTTAAATATAACTTCTTTCTGCAGAAGTAGTTCGGCTATTTCAACTAAGGATGATTTGTTTTGCTTAAGGATCTCTTTGCTTCGCTGATAGCAGTCGCTAACCAGTTTCCTAACTTCCTCATCAATCAATTTTCCGGTTTCTTCACTGTAGGGTTTCTGAATTCCCATATCCCGCTGACCGGAAGAATCATAAAAACTGATATTGCCGATCTTTTTATTGAAGCCATAATAAACTATCATCATATAAGCTTCCTTGGTTACTTTTTCAAGATCATCTAACGCGCCTGTTGATATTTCTCCAAACATGATCTCTTCCGCTGCCCGCCCGGCTAATGTGGCGCATAAATGTTCAGTAAGGGCTATTTCACTTCGTATCTGCTTTTCCTCAGGCAAATACCAGGAGGCTCCTAAAGTTTTGCCTCTCGGGATAATTGAAACTTTAACCAGTGGATCAACATGTTTGAGTAAGCTGCTCACAAGCGCATGCCCGGCTTCATGGTAAGCAATGACTTTTTTTTCTTCGGGCGATATGACCTTACTTTTCTTTTCCAGCCCGGCTACTACTCTGTCTATAGAATCAAGAAAATCTTGCTTCCCGACACTTTCTTTTTTCTTTCTTGCAGCAATAAGGGCCGCTTCATTACAAATATTAGCAATGTCTGCCCCGGAAAATCCGGGAGTTTGTGCTGCCAGAAAATGTATATCTATCGTATCATTGAGTACGAGCGGCCGGAGATGTACTTTAAATATTTCTTCCCTTTCCCTTATGTTCGGAAGCTCTAAATAAATATGACGGTCAAATCTTCCTGTACGGAGAAGGGCAGGGTCCAGTATATCAGCCCGGTTGGTAGCTGCCAGAACAATCACCCCGCTGTTAGTACCAAATCCATCCATTTCTGTCAGCAATTGGTTGAGGGTACTTTCCCTTTCATCGTTTGCACCAGTCAGGAAGGCGCCTTTTCCTCTTGACCGTCCAATCGCATCTATCTCATCAATAAATACAATACAGGGCACTTTCTCTTTAGCCTGCTTAAAAAGATCACGCACTCTTGATGCACCAACGCCAACAAACATCTCTACAAATTCTGAACCTGAAATAGTGAAAAAGGGAACCAGTGCTTCGCCTGCTATTGCCTTTGCCAGCAAGGTTTTTCCAGTACCCGGAGGGCCTATTAATAAAATGCCTTTTGGGATTTTTGCGCCTAATTTTGTAAAAAGCTTTGGATTTTTAAGGAAGTCAACTATTTCCCTGACCTCCATTTCCGCTTCCTCCAGGCCTGCAACATCATCGAAAGTCACTGTGCTTTTTTCCTTTTCAACAAGGGTGACATTCGATTTTCCAAAATTAAAGATCGATGGTCCTCCTCCAGTCATTCCCGCCGCTGACCTTCTGAGCAGGTAACTCCATAAAAAAAAGAAGAAAGCAAAAGGTAATATCCATCCGAGAATACCCCACCAATTACTTGTGTTAGCATAACTCACCGGAATTTTATCCTTTAATGGGACGTTCTTTTCGGCTTCATCCAGCTTGCGTTCAAAAACTTCAACTGATCCTATACTGAACTTATAATGTGGTCCGGTGTTTATTCCGCTGCCAATGCCCGGCTTAAAGACTTCCTTAAAGAAGGCATCATTACTTAACTTGTTTTTTATGTAAACTTCCGCTACCTCTTTATTGAGTACGGTGATCTTTTCAACAGCTTTCCGGCTTAGAATATCGCGCTCAAATTGCTGCCATGTAATTTCTTTAACCGAGTTCCTTCCCGGCAAGGATGGAAACAATAATACAATCAACAGGAGCAGGTAAATCCAAACCCAATTAAAACGTGGTCCCTGGGGAGTATTTTCTGGAATTTGTGGTTTCGGAGATCTGCCGGTATCCCTATGCTTCATGATATAAAGTTTGAAAATATTATTAGCTAAATGAATGACCAATATCAATACAAGCAATGTTTTGCTTCATTGTTTTCGCAAACTGCTCAGCTAAGCATTCTTTTTTTGTTTTTTTTAATCGGATACAGATGTAAAGTGTTATTTCAGCAAAATCCTGATCAAAGTGCTCTGCGAAAGAATAAAAAAAAGTGTTATTTACGTCCCCTCAGCATTCAGGAGGTTTTGAAATTAATGCGGGTTTTGAGCCGACCTGAAGCAAAAGAAGCTGATGCATGACCTGAGCATACATCAACTTTTTAGCTGTTTTCAGAATACTTGAATTACTTTTTACTTGCTGCTCTTATGGCAGCAACTTCCTCTTTGCTAACAGGATCTGAACTATTTCCCCAGCTTTTGCGGATATA
>CAYHRC010000048.1:0-12189 GCA_964358565.1 uncultured Sphingobacterium sp.
ATGTGGATACAACTTCCGGAAAAAAGGTGCATTTGAGCTTATGCCCGAATCCTTCTCACCTGGAAGCGGTAGATTCGCTGGTTCAGGGTATGGTACGATCAAAGATTGACTTTAAATACGAAGGAGATTATAAGCGCATTGCCCCGATACTTATCCATGGTGATGCATCACTTGCCGGTCAGGGAATAACGTATGAAGTCCTTCAGATGGCAAAACTGGATGGATATAAAACTGGCGGTAGTATTCACCTGGTTATTAATAACCAGGTTGGATTTACCACAAATTATAAGGATGCCCGTTCATCAACTTATTGTACCGATCTTGCAAAAGTTACCTTATCACCTGTATTTCATGTTAACGGCGATGATGTAGAGGCACTCGTTTATGCCATTAACAGAGCTGTTGAATATCGTCAGAGATACAATAATGATGTATTTATTGACATTTTGTGTTACCGCAGGTATGGACATAATGAAGCGGATGAACCTAAATTCACCCAGCCACTTTTATACAAGACCATTGAGAAGCACCCTAATCCGCGTGAGATCTATAATAAGAAATTACTGGAACAGGGTAGTGTAGATGCTAATCTTGCCAAGGAAATGGAGAAAAACTTCAGAGCCTTGCTGCAAGAAAAATTAAACGAAATTAAAGAGGATAAAGATTATGAGGTTGTGCACGATGTTTTTGGCGGTGCATGGAAAGGACTGCATCTGGCTAATCAGGAAGAAAAAATAACACCGGACACTTCAGTTCCCGCTAAGAAACTTTTATCCCTTGCAAAGAATATAAGCACCCTCCCAAAAGATAAAAAGTTCTTTAAGAAAATCGAGAAGCTTTTTGATGAACGGAAAAAAATGGCCGACAGCGGAACCTTCGACTGGGCTATGGGCGAGTTAATGGCTTACGGTACCTTGCTGGAAGACGGCTTTAGGGTCCGTATCAGTGGTCAGGATGTTGAGCGTGGTACTTTCTCTCACAGGCATGCTGTTTTAACCCTTGAAGATTCTGAAGAGGAATACATCCCATTAGCTCAGATGGACAATGGCCAGGCGAAGTTTGAAATATACAACTCTCACCTTTCTGAATATGGGGTTTTAGGTTTCGAATACGGTTATGCCCTTGCAAATCCTATGGCATTGATTGTATGGGAAGCCCAGTTTGGGGATTTCGTGAATGGGGCCCAAATTATTATTGATCAGTTTATTACAAGTGCAGAGACCAAATGGCAGCGATCAAACAGCCTGGTTATGCTCTTACCTCATGGATACGAAGGACAGGGACCTGAACACTCGTCAGGCAGGATAGAACGTTTTATGGAAGCTTGTGCGGATGATAATATTCAGGTAGCAAACTGTACTACGCCTGCCAATTTCTTCCATCTGCTGCGCAGACAGCTGAAACGTAACTACCGCAAGCCTTTGGTTGTTTTTACACCAAAGAGTTTGTTAAGAAGTTCTCAATGTGTCAGTAAGCTTGAAGAATTTACCGAGGGGAAATTCAGAGAGGTAATTGATGATACATTCGTTAAAGCATCTGATGTGAAACGCGTATTATTTTGTTCCGGAAAGATCTATTATGATCTGCTTGAAAAACAGCAGGTAGATAAAAGGAAGGATGTAGCCATAGTTCGACTTGAACAATTATATCCTACACCTTATGATCAGCTTGATGCCATAAAAAACCGGTATAAAAACGCTAAAGAACATATATGGGTGCAGGAAGAGCCTGAAAATATGGGCGCATGGCCTTATATTGCGCGAAAATTCCGTAATTCGGCATTTGACTTCGGGGTGATATCCCGAAAGGAAAGCAGCAGTACCGCCACAGGTTACGCGAAACAGCATGTTACACAGCAATTGTATATTATTGGCCGCGCCTTTGAGGAAGCTGCCGGTCCTGAAGTAACTAAAAAAGTAGAAAAGGCAACCCATAAAGTTGTTAATATTGACTAATAAGATATAACCGAAACGTATTATGAGTTTAGTGATCAAAGTTCCGCCGGTTGGCGAATCTATTTCAGAAGTTACCTTGTCCCAGTGGCTTAAAAAGGATGGCGACTATGTTGAAATGGATGAAATAATTGCCGAATTAGAATCCGACAAAGCAACCTTTGAGCTGACAGCTGAAAAGGCAGGAACTTTAAAAACCATTGCTAAAGAAGGCGACACCCTGGAAATTGGTGCCCCGGTATGCACTATTGAAGAAGGTGAAAAACCAGCAGAAAGCGAAGCTGCTCCGAAAATTGAAGCGAAACCTGAAGCAAGTGTTCCGGCAGCAAAAACTGATGAAGCGAAATCATCAACTTATGCTTCTGGCGTCCCTTCACCTGCCGCCGCAAAAATATTAGCAGAAAAGGGTGTTGAGCCTGCCAGTGTTACGGGAAGCGGTGTAGGTGGCAGACTTACTAAAGAAGATGCCTTAAAAGCAGAACAGGGTAAAAAAGCTGAAAGTGCACCTGCTAAACCGGAGCCGACTGCTGTCAGGCAAGTTTCTGTTCCGGGTTCAAGGCAGGAGCGGCGTGAGAAAATGTCTTCACTCCGTAAAACTGTTGCCAAGCGTCTTGTTGCTGTCAGAAGTGAAACAGCGATGCTGACTACTTTCAATGAAGTAGATATGCAGCCTATTATGGATCTGCGTGCTAAATACAAGGATAAATTCAAAGAAAAATATGGTGTCGGACTTGGTTTCATGTCTTTCTTTACTAAAGCTGTTTGTGCTGCTTTAAAGGAATTTCCATCCGTAAATGCCCGTATTGAAGGAGATGAAATTGTTTACAATGACTTTGCAGACATATCGATTGCTGTTTCAGCTCCAAAAGGCCTGGTGGTACCGGTGATCCGGAATGCCGAATCGATGTCATTAAATGAGATCGAAGCTTCAGTAATGGAACTTGCGGTAAAGGCACGGGATAGTAAATTAACACTCGAGGAAATGACGGGTGGAACATTTACGATTACAAATGGCGGCGTTTTCGGTTCTATGATGTCAACCCCCATCATAAATGCACCCCAATCAGCAATTTTAGGAATGCACAATATAGTTGAGCGTCCTGTAGCTCTTAATGGTCAGGTAGTGATCCGTCCTATTATGTATCTGGCATTATCATATGATCACAGGGTTATCGACGGACGTGAATCAGTCGGCTTTCTTGTACGGGTAAAACAATTACTTGAAGATCCGGCAAGGTTACTTATTGGAGTTTAGGAGAGTTTTACGTTGTACGTTATAAGTAAAAAAGAGGCTGTATTATAAGTAAAAATCGAATATTTTTGATTACGATGATTGTAAAGAATGGTCTCTGTAAATGGTAAACTCTTAATTCCTGAACTGAAAATAAGAGTTTCGTTATGAATTTGATAAATAAAAAGAGGCTGTTTCGACTTATGAGACAGCCTCTTTTTTATTAATGAGGACTATCAGATCATTATGTTACATTATAGGCGTTTTGCCATTTTTACACTTGCGACTGATGTTCGCAGATCTTCGCCTTCGAAATCACCTGAACCGTTCAGGTTGATGAACTTTGCAATTCTTATCATTAGACGCCCGATATAAGAAAACGTTGCAGTTTTTAATGATTTCTTTTTGACAAAGCTTACCTGCTGTCCCTGATAGTTGATCACGAAATAAAAATGAGACATTAGAAAACACAATACTTTTTATTGAGGCCCGGTCACATCTCTTTTACCCCGATGTAAAAATTCTCGAGATCAGGTATAAATGATGATCTCCATCGCAAGGTTTTCCACTCTGATGAAGGCTGCAGCCAAAGATATTTCTTATCTGTTTTGATACGCACCGGCATATTAAAGCCGGCAACATCCGCCTGCCAGCGGTACGAAAGCTGTTTGCGTGAGATCTTATATTCGAGCACAGGTATATCATTATGACGCAGATACTGATCAAAGATCGGAGTCAGATCTTTGCCTGATTTCTTATTGATAAAGTTTACTATTTCTTCAGTTGTGGTCGTTTTAAGTGCGAATTCCGCATTAAGACCTCTTAATATCTCACGCCATTTGGTATCATCCCCGATAACAGTGCGTATCATGTGGATCAGATTCGCCCCCTTATAATACATATCACCTGAACCTTCGGTGTTGACATTATATGGTCCGATCACAGGCATATCATTACGGATGTTCTGCCGCATGCCTGCGATATATTTTGCCGCAGCTTTCTTACCTTCCCTGCTCTCAACAAATAAACTTTCCGAATACATAGTAAAGCCTTCATGAATCCACATATCGGCTATGTCTTTAGCAGTGATATTATTGCCAAACCACTCGTGCCCGCTTTCGTGAATGATAATATAATCCCATTTCATTCCTAAGCCTGTTCCGGATAGATCCCTGCCCAGATAGCCTTTCATATATTTATTTCCATAGGCTACCGCACTTTGATGTTCCATACCCAGGTAGGGGCTTTCTATAAGTTTATAGCCATCACGATAAAACGGATATGGGCCAAACCAGTTTTCAAATGTATTAAGCATCGGAGCTACATCTTCCTTGAATTGCTTTTTTGCCTTGTCCAGATTTTCCCTTAAAACATAATAATCCAGACTTAAATCGCCGTTTTCTCCTTTATACAGATCGTCAAAATGAACATAATCAGCAACATTTAAAGCCACGTTATAATTGTTGATTGGATAAGAAACAAACCAATTATAGCGGGTATAATTATCATCCACATTTTCTACTGATCGCAGCCGTCCATTGCTTACATCCATCAGCCCCTTCGGAACAGTAATGCTGATAAGCACGCTATCTGCTTCGTCAGCCTGATGATCTTTATTTGGCCACCATGAACTGGCGCCAAAACCCTGAGTTGAAACACTTACCCATGGTTTGCCCGACTTATCTGCTGAGAAAGTGAAGCCACCGTCCCATGGCGCCCTTTTAGCTATTTTGGGATTACCGCTGTAAAACACAGTGAATTCATCTATTGAATTCTTTTTAATTAGCAATGGAAAATCCACAAACACAGCATTAAATTCCCTGGTATATGGGATCTCTTTGTCATGATAGATTATTTTCTGAATAAGCATATTGTCAAATAAATCAAACTGAAGCCGATTCAGATCCTCTGTTGCTGTGAATTTAAATGTGTTCGATCCGCTGATGAATTTATTGTCAATATCCAGCTTCACATCCAGATGATAGTAATTTATATCATATGAAGTACGGAGAGGCGTCAGATTGCCGCGTAGAGAATCTGCTCTCGAAAAAGTAATTGGCTGATTTTGAGCGAACATGGCAGAACTGCTTATAAAAAGTATAACCAGGATAAAAGCGAACTTTTTTATCATATACTGAGATTAGATCTTTTATTGAATGGTGCCATCAGGCGGACCCTAAATTTAGCTAAATTATATACAAAGCCAATAATTCCTGGGAATTTACAATTTCAAACTCAGGCGATAATTATTAACTTTGGGCGAATATTTAAATACATCCTTACATGCAATTTGACGTTATTGTTATTGGTAGTGGTCCCGGTGGTTATGTAGCCGCCATTCGTTGTGCTCAATTGGGCTTAAAAGCAGCAGTTATTGAAAAGTACAACACTTTTGGAGGTTCGTGTCTTAATGTGGGCTGTATTCCTTCCAAGGCCTTGCTGGACTCTACTGAACATTACCATAATGCCTTGCATAACTTTAAAGAACATGGCATCAACCTGAAAGATCTGAGCCCTGATCTGAAACAAATGATTAAACGTAAGGATGAGGTTGTTGCACATACAACAGGTGGAATTTCTTTCCTGTTTAAAAAGAACAAGATCAGCTCTTTCCAGGGAATTGGGTCACTTATTGATAAAAACACGGTAAAGGTCACCAAAGCGGATGGTACAACGGAAACCATTACAGCTAAAAATATTATTCTGGCAACCGGGTCAAAGCCTACTGCATTGCCATTTCTGAAAACTGATGGTAAACGTATCGTTACCTCAACTGAAGCTCTGAATCTGCAGGAGATCCCCAAACACCTTATACTTATTGGTGGCGGGGTGATCGGTCTTGAACTTGGATCTGTTTATGCACGTCTTGGTTCAAAGGTGACAGTTGTGGAGTTTATGGATTCTATTATTGGTACGATGGACAAAAGCCTGGGTAAGGAACTCCAGAAAGTACTTACCAAACAAGGAATGGAGTTCTTATTGAGCCATAAAGTAACAGGAGCATCCGTTAAAGGTAATAAAGTAACAGTAACAGCCGATAATGCAAAGGGCGAAAAAATAGTCCTGGAAGGCGATTATTGTCTTGTGGCTGTCGGCCGTACCGCATATACAGAAGGTCTTGGCTTAGAAAATATCGGTATCATACCTGAGGAACGCGGTAAGAAGATCACAGTTAATGATCGCCTGGAAACTTCTGTTGCCGGGGTATATGCCATTGGCGATGTGATAAAAGGTGCCATGCTCGCTCATAAAGCAGAAGACGAGGGTACTTTCGTAGCTGAAGTTATTGCGGGTCAGAAACCTCATATTAATTATAACCTTATTCCGGGAGTAGTATATACCTGGCCTGAAGTGGCAAGTGTGGGTCAGACCGAGGAACAATTAAAAGAAAGCGGAATTAAATATAAAGCAGGATCCTTTCCTTTTAAGGCGAGTGGCCGTGCCCGTGCAAGTATGGATTCAGATGGTTTTATTAAAGTTTTGGCTGATGCAACTACTGATGAGATCCTCGGAGTTCATATGATTGGCCCGCGTGCTGCCGATATGATCGCTGAGGCTGTAGTTGCTATGGAGTTCAGGGCTTCTGCTGAGGATATTGCACGAATTTCTCATGCACATCCGACCTATACGGAAGCATTCAGGGAAGCGAGTATGGCGGCTACTGAGAATCGGGCTATACATATATAAGTTATAGGCAATTTTCGACAGTGACTCTAAAACGCAAGACAGTAAACAATGTATATTCCAAAAATAAATTTAGCAACAGACAGGGACGAAATACTTGCCTTTATGAAACAGTTTAGCTTTGCGACTATTGTTACAGCAAAAGACAATTTGCCTATTGCGACACATTTACCCTTTCTCGTATCTACCCAAGACGACAATATTGTTTTGACATCGCATTTTGCAAAAGCAAATGAACAATGGACGGACATTGAAAATAACAATGCCCTTGTAATTTTTAGTGAGCCCCATGCTTATATTTCAACAAAAAATTACGACAAAGAACTAAACGTGCCGACATGGAATTATATCTCAGTTCATGCTTATGGACAAGGAAGACTAATAACAGAATCAGACAGTGTTTTTAAGATACTCGAAAATACAATTGACAACTTCGAAACTGCATATAGACAACAATGGGAGAATTTTCCAGCGGAATATAAGTTTGCTTCATAGCCAGTTCAGTTCTGGCAGACAGTTTTGTGCTCCGAAATCGCCAACTTCTTGTAGCTGCAAACCGTTATAGGTTGTACTTTCGTCGGAATATCTAGTAAGTTTTAATTCTTATAAACTTTAAATTTAGTAGCCTTGATCAGGTAACACATAAAAAACAAAGGAGAGTTTTACATGTACGTTTTAAAACAGGTAAATTTTAAATTATGCAGCCTCTTAATTTGCTAATTGACAAATTGACTCATTTGCTAATTGATTGAGGTATAAATGGCGGTAATAGAAAACTTCTCATTAAAAAATCTGAATACATTCGGCGTTGAGGCGAGTGCAAGGTGGTATACAGATATAAATAGTGAAGATGACCTGAACAGCCTTTTTACTGACTCTCAGTGGAAGGATCAGCCAGTTCTAATTCTTGGAGGAGGAAGTAATATGCTCTTTACTAAGGATTTTCAAGGCCTGGTAATTCATATGAATATTCCCGGACTTAAGCACGAGAGCAAGGATGGGGAGGTTTTTGTAAGTGCAGGAGCCGGGGTGGTTTGGAATGACCTTGTCAACTATTGTGTTCAACATGATTTTGCAGGAATAGAAAACCTGAGTCTCATTCCGGGGTCTGTTGGTGCTTCGCCTATTCAAAATATCGGCGCCTATGGTGTAGAGCTGCAGGATATCTTTCATTCATGCCGGGCATTTGAGATCTCAACAGGCAGCATCAGGACATTCTATAAGACCGACTGCCACTTTAGTTACCGCGATAGTGTCTTTAAATCGGTCTTAAAAGGCCTTTATATTATTACCGAAGTCACTCTTAAGCTTTCGAAAATTTTCAGGCCGAATATAAAGTATGGGGCAATAAGCCAGGAGCTTGAGTCGCGTGGAATTAGCACGCCCAGCATCAGGGATATCTCTTCGGCTGTTTCGCATATCCGCGTAAGCAAATTGCCTGACCCGGCAACCATAGGCAATGCGGGCAGTTTTTTTAAGAATCCGGTCATCCCGGTCACCAAATTTATACAGTTGCAGTCCAATTTTCCAGACATTATTTATTTTCCTTCAACAGAGGGATTTGTGAAGCTTTCTGCCGGTTGGCTTATTGAGCAATGCGGGTGGAAAGGTAGGGTGGTGGGTAATACCGGGACCTGGAAAAACCAGGCATTGGTACTTGTTAATCATGGAGAAGCCACTGGTAATGAGATTTTTAAACTCTCTGACGATATAATAATCAGCGTCATGAATAAGTTCGGCATCGAACTGCATCGTGAAGTAAATATCATTTAAACTCTCTTTTTTCTTCCTAAAATCTCATCCATTCGAACCCAATCCGAAGGCCTCCCGGGCTATTTTATACCTGCTTTTTAAATAGGCACGCACTTTGTTTATTATAAATAAGAAGTCTGCTAAAAAACTCCATTGTTTTTTTGAATTGCGGGAATTAATTGATTTGCTCTACATTCTAAACCTAAACAAAATGAATACGATCGAATTCAACACCATGGTCACACGCCAGGCCAGTTCGTTAAAGATGTAGGCTCTCCACTTTACTCATGATGCCGATGATGCCAACGACCTGGTTCAGGATACTATGCTAAAGGCAATTACATATTATAATAAGTTTAAAGAAGGTACGAACCTGAAGGGCTGGTTGTACACCATTATGAAAAATACGTTTATTAATAACTATAGACGATTTGTGAAGATCAGTTCTTTTGTGACTAAATCAGATGATATCTCATCTGCAAACCTCATGTACAGTTCTACAAAGAATCAGGGTGAGCCAAAATTCGTAATGGATGACATAAAAAATGCATTGGGAAAGCTTCCGGACGAATATTATGTACCTTTTACCATGCATTTTGACGGACATAAATATCACGAGATCGCCGATCATTTGACTATTCCTATTGGAACAGTTAAAACTCGCATACACGTTGCCAGAAAGCTTTTGAAAAAATCTTTAAGGCCTTATGATACTAATGGCAGGAACATATCCTATTCTGTAAATTAAATTTAGCAGATATCCGCTATCAAAGAAAAGTACCGGAATATCCGGTACTTTTTTATTTTTCGGACAGTTCTTTCAGTAACTGCAGGCCCTTCCTTTTAAAAATGGATGGGCTTGAATGCTTTTTAATGCATAGTAAAACATTTTGTTAGCTTAGCACGGCACAGGCATTATCCAGGCATTGTTAAATAGTATATAAGATGAAATTTAAGCTTGTTTTTGTTGCCGCATTGCTGCTCTCGCTAAAATCATTCGCATATGATGGGACTCCTGAGGAGATCAGGAGTATTAAGCAGGCCATGTACCGCTCGATAGAAAGTGCCCGTGTAACGGATTCCCTGTATGCAAAACTTAAATCTAAGCCACCAGCTAATGCTTTAATGATCGGCTATCTTGGTACCCTTGAAGCATTAAAAGCTAAGCATTCCTGGAATCCTTATAATAAGATCAAATTCGTTGCACTTTCCCAAAAGACGATGAAAGAAGCTGTTAACAGGGATCCTTCAAATATGGAGATCCGCTTTATGCGTTTTTCAATTCAGCATTATACCCCGTCTTTTCTGGGCTTTAGCAAAGATCTGGATGAAGATCTCAAAGTTATTGCAAAACAATACAGGGCTAAACATTTTGGTCTTGCAGACAAAGAGCTGGTCAGGAATATTGCTGCCTTTATGATTAACTCAAAACGCTGCCCCAAAGAAGAATTAGCACTTTTCAAAAAGTATGTGTAATATTTGCACATGAAAGCCAGCTATTTGCTCATTAATTTTCTGACTATTCTATTTCCCCTTATATTATCGTTTGATAAACGTGTCAGGTTTTATGAGAAATGGAAATATATTTTTCCGGGCCTGTTTATTACAGGGCTATTATTTCTGATATGGGATTACTTATTCACTGTTTATGAGGTCTGGTCTTTTAATCCCGCTTATATCATAGGATTAAATATCCTTGATCTGCCCCTTGAAGAGATCCTTTTTTTCATTACAGTACCTTTTGCCTGTATCTTCATTTATGAATGCCTGAATTATTATCTCAAAACGGATCTGTTAAAGCCTGTTTCGAAATATATAAGCTGGTTTTTAATTAGCCTTTCGTGTGTTTTGCTGCTGATGTTTTATGACCGTGTTTATACCCTGATCACATTCGGATTGCTTGTATTTGTATTGATTTTTGCCCAGCTAATTGTAAAAACAAAATTTCTGAGCAGATTTTACCTTGCTTATCTGGTTTCACTGATCCCCTTTTATATTGTGAATGGTATCCTCACTTCAGTTCCGGTTGTAATATATAATGATGCCGAGAACATGGGTGTCAGGATAGGTTCCATTCCCTTTGAAGATCACTTTTATTTAATGTCTATGTTGCTGATCAATGTCTTGCTCTTTGAACATTTCCGCAAAAAAGGAGGCCTTCCTTTATGAGCGAATTACCTGAATACAGCAGGTCATACCTTGCTTTGCGAAATGGACAGGATAAACCAGAAATATGGATTGCCTATAAAGGGATCATCTATGATGTCAGCGCCAGTCGTTTATGGAAAAACGGCAAGCACTATGAGCATTGGGCAGGGCAGGATCTGACAGATGAACTGAAAGATGCCCCACATACTGAATTTGTATTTGAAAAATTAAAGGTAGTAGGAAAACTCGTTTGAGTAGGGTTGCTGGTTGTTAGTAATTCATTTGAAATTTACCAATCATAGAAACCTACAACTTATAACTTTAAAAAGGTACCTGTTATAAGCTATAGGTTATCAATTATTTAGTAATCATTTGAAGTTCAGCAGTTCCAGAACGTATTACGTAAAACGTACTACTCCCTACTGTTCAATCACAAAGCTGCTCAGACTTACAAATTGCTGAACTCTTTCGCGTATCTCTTCCTGACTAAGATTTTTAATGCGCTCGGTACCGAATTTTTCAACGCAAAAGGAGGCCAGGGCAGATCCGAAAATGATCGCATTCTTCATATTAGTGAAATTGATGGTTCCAACCTGTGCGAGATATCCGATAAATCCGCCTGCAAAGGTATCCCCAGCTCCTGTGGGGTCAAAAACTTCCGCCAGAGGTAATGCAGGGGCAGAGAATATAAGATCTTCATGGAAAAGAAGAGCGCCATGCTCACCTTTTTTAATGATCAGATATTTGGGCCCCATTTCAAGTATTTTATTGGCTGCCTTGACTAAAGAATATTCTCCGGATAACTGGCGTGCTTCCTCATCATTGATAGTCAGAACATCCACGCTTTTTATAACCTCTAAAAGGTCATCGAGTGCAATATCCATCCAGAAGTTCATTGTATCCAGAACAACCAGCTTTGGGCGGTTCTTCATGCGGTTGATCACAGTTTGCTGCACCTGTGGAGTCAGGTTACCAAGCATCAGGTATTCGCAATCCTGGTAACTTTCAGGGATGATAGGGTCGAATTCAGCAAGGACATTGAGTTCAGTCACTAAAGTATCGCGGCTGTTCATGTCATTGTGATATTTTCCTGACCAGAAAAAGGATTTTTCACCTTCCTTGATCTGCACACCTTCAGTGTCTATACCGTGATTGTTAAAAATCCGGATATCTTCAGCATGGAAATCATCACCTACAACTCCGACAATCTTAACTTTCTTATAGAAATAAGAAGCAGCAAGACTTGCGTATGTGGCGGCTCCGCCTACAATTTTATCTGTTTTTCCGAAGGGAGTTTCAATTGCATCGAAGGCAATTGTTCCAATAATAACTAGACTCATATTTATTTAAAAAAAATTTCACGCAAATATTGCATTAATAATTTAAAATCCCGAATATTGCACTCCCGAAAGGAACAAGCCT
>CAYHRC010000049.1:0-12123 GCA_964358565.1 uncultured Sphingobacterium sp.
TTGCCACCTCACCAGATCCGATCAAGGCGGGCGGAGACTATGCAAATGGTAGGATCTTCTTCGTCAGCGGATCACATTTGTATAGTTATGTGCTGAAGTAGACATTTAAACTATTGATTAAACAATCCATATGAAGAAAATATTTTCAGGTTCTATATTTTTTATTGTTCTTCTTGTTTTTACACATGAAGCTTTTGCAGACCGTCCATATGGAGGTTATTACACAAAGGAAAAAATAACTAATCTGCGGGCAAATTGTGATAAATATGATTGGGCCAGGCAATTACGTAATAAAGCCATTGAAAAGGCCAGTATCTGGCTGGCTAAAGATGATGAGGAATTGTGGGCCCTCATCCCCGGACAGGATCTGCCCCGCTGTATCGACGTTACACTTGACCGGCTTACAAAAGGACCTAAGATTCTCGGATGCCTGAAATGCGGAAAAGATGTGTTTAAATATGGCAATTATCCTTATGAGCCTGATTTCGAAAACAAACCCTGGAAGCTTACCTGCCCTTCCTGCAAAAGTGTTTTTCCAACCAATGATTTTGCTAAATTTTATAAAAGCGCTATTGATGAGCATGGGTTATTTGATCCTGCAAAAGGTGACAGGACTTTGTTATTCAATACTGATCATCCCGATGCAAATGATCCTTTGCATAAATTCGGAGTTGACGATGGTTTCGGCTACATTGACCAAAACGGCCGTTCTCACAAATTTGTAGGATATTATACCTGGAAATACTGGAACTATATTAATTCCGGGCTCGCCGCATTAGCGGATGCTTTTCTTTATACTGGTGAAGAACATTACTCCCGAAAAGCCGCGATTATCCTGGATCGCCTTGCGGATGTTTACCCGGACATGGACTGGAAACCCTATGCAGACCGCGGCTGGTATCATTCTGATGGGGGCTCAAGTCTTGGCAAGATTGAAGGATCTATATGGGAAACAGGAATAGTGCAGGTATTTGCTGATTCTTATGACAAGATCCTTAGTGGTACGGTCAATAACCCGGAACTATATACTTTTCTTAGCCAGCAGTCGAAGAAATATCAATTGCCTTCAAAAAAAGGCACACGCGAACTGTTTATAAAAAACGTTGACGACCGAATTTTACGTACTGCTTTCAAAGGAGTGCTATCCAAACAGATCCGTGGCAACCAGGGAATGCACCAGTTAGCAGTCGTCATGTGTGCTTTAGCACTTGACACTGAGCCGGAAACCACAGAATGGCTCGACTGGACCTTTGCTCCTGCCGGCGGAAACATTCCCGGCTTAATGATAGCCAATTTTGATCGGGATGGTACTTCTGATGAAGGAGCACCAGGTTATGCTTTTATATGGGGACGCCTGATTAATCAGGTAGCAGAGCGTTTAGATGGTTATAAAGCATATACTAAACATAATATCATTCGTGAATTCCCTCAATTCAATACGGCTTTTCTTGCCGCCTACCGCATGTCCGCCCTGGGTATAGCTCTACCGAATATTGGAGATAGCGGTGCGACAGGTAGCGTTGGCAGCGGTATAAGTCCTCAATTTATTGCGCGCGGTTATGCTTTAAGTCGCAATCCTGATTTAGCCAGGGCAGCATATCATGCCAATAAAAATTCAGCCAATGGCCTCGCACAGGATATTTATTCTTCAGACCCTGATGCAATAAGCAAGGAAATAAAACAAATTGCAGAAAACTCGGGTGGCCGTCCTGAAGGTGGTTACCTGATGAGTGGTTTCGGACTTGCATTGCTTGAATCGGGTACGGGTGCCTCGGGGATCGCTTTGGCTAATAATTATGGAAGAACCATGAAACATGCCCATCCTGATCTTTTAAATTTTGATCTCTTAGCTTTTGGCAGCTGGCTTGCTCCGGATCATGGTTATCCGGAATTCGCAACCAATATCCCAAGTAATACAGATTGGACGGGAAGTACCATTTCTCACAATACTGTCTTTGTAAATCAGCACCCGCAAAAAGAAGTTTGGGGCGGACACAGCAAAATATTCAAGCAGTTAAAAGGATTTGGAGTTTTTGAATTGGAAGGAAAAAATGCTTACCCCGAGGTAAAAGATTACACACGTACTATGCTTTTAATAGGCGGTGATAGAGATGATAAAGACAGCAATGCGTACGTGGTCGATATTTTCCATGTTGAAGGGGGAAATGACCATGTTTACAGTTTCCATGGCCCTTCCGGTGAAATTACGACTGAGGGTCTGACATTGACGGAACAGAAAGAAGGCACTTACGCTGGTGAGACAATACAAAAAGGTGAAAAAGCAAATGGTTTCCCTGTTGGTTATTCTTTCTTTTACAATGTCAGGAAAGATATAAGACCTCCGGCTCAATTCATGATGGATTGGAAGGCTGAAACAGGTTACCGTGGACTTACTGAAAAAGAAAATGTACACCTGCGTATGTATTCCTTAAATCAATCTGATGACATCGCACTTGCAGATGGCGATCCTCCGCAAAATAAGCCAGGTAATCCCCGAAAGTTAGGATACGTATTAATGCACCGCAAAGGAACGGACCTCAACAGTACATTTGTTTCAGTGATCGAGCCCTATAAGCATCAGCCTTTCATCAGATCTGTAAAACGGATCGATGATGGCAACAATCAGGAAATAGCACTTCAGATCGAGCATATGAATGGAAACATTGATTATGTGCTATATAATCCTGATTCACATAGTATTATGAAAACTCCAAACCGTATTTCAATGACGGGAAATATTGGCTATATCCGGAAGAGCGGAAATAAAATAACTAAGGGCATTCTTGTGAATGGCACTTCTTTAAAATATGAAGAGCTCAACTTAAAGTCTGAACTGATCAAAGGAAATATTGTAAAAATGAATAAGACACCGGATGGCGATGGCTGGATCCTTGTTGACACCACCCTCCCGGCAGATGGAAGTCTGAACGGACAGCAGATCATTATTTCAACTGATAGTGACCGGGATGCAAGTTATACAATAAAGGATATCAAGCGCGAAGGTAAGTTCAGCAAAATTAATTGCGGTCCAATATCATTTGTAAACGGTATTAAACCTAATACCCTGCCTTCTGATCTTTCAAAAGGCTATCTATATGATTTTGAAGAAGGCGCAGAGTTCATGATCACTTCACATGCTGTATGGAAGAAATAATTACGAATTATGAATAAAAGATATAATTATTAGTATTGAGAATTATGACGATGAAGAATTTCAACAGGCGGCAATTCGTTGCTGCGGCATCATTGACATCCCTGGCTGCGGTTGCAGCTGGTATAAGTCCTGCACTTGCGAATACCAATGGGGCTAAAGCGGATTTGGCTGCGGATGATAAGTCTACGTGGAAAAGGGTCAATAATACGGTATATGGGGCTAAAGCGGATGAAACCGGGCCGATTGGCGGTGAAAAAGGGTATAAAAGGATCATTACGAGCGGAGATTATACAGTAGAAACTTTGGAGGCACTAATAGATGCCTTGTCAAAAGCAAAAGCAGGCCAGGTGGTTTTTATCCCTGGCGGAGCAGAAATCGATATGACCACATTCATCTATATTGATAAAATAGCCCTGAAGATCCCCGAAGGTGTAACACTGGCGAGTGACCGGGGCCACATGGGTTCAAAAGGAGGTTTGATCACCAGCGATTCACTTGATACGCCTTTAATGATAGATATCCTGGGCCCAAATGTTCGTATCAGCGGAATCAGACTCCAGGGGCCAAATCCTAAACGTTATCTGGATCACCATAAAAGAGCCTTCGGTCCAGGAGGACCCGGCCATACTTATTATTATAAGTTCCCTGTATCGAGAGGTATTTCAACTAAACACTCAAAGCTTGAAGTCGATAATTGTGAAATATCAGCTTTTTCAAGTGCTGGAATCAGTCTTTCCAGCGGAGAGGGCCATCATATACACCACAATTTCATTCATAAGTGTCAGTATAATGGTTTGGGCTATGGAGTGAGCCATGATATGGCATACTCTCTTATTGAATATAACGTGTTTAACGAAAACCGTCATTCTCTTGCTGGCACCGGTCGCCCGGGAAGCGGTTATATTGCACGCAATAATGTACAACTTGGAATTTCCCTGAGCCATTGTTTTGATATGCATGGCGGACGCGACCGTAAAGACAATACAGATATTGCAGGTACATCAATAGAGATCTATAATAATACTTTCTATCCTCCTGAGCGGGCGGTAGTTATCCGCGGTGTACCTCAGGAGAAATGCGATGTTCATCATAATTGGTTTATGAAGCACGAAAACGCTGAAAAAGCTGTCCGTGGCGAAGCAAAAACCAATGTGACAAACAATTTATATTTGGAAAAGCATGGAATAGTTAAATAGATCCAGGCAGGTATAGCTTATTCATTTATGCTATACTCTTTTTCGAAAGTAACAACGTTTCCTGCGGGTGCTTGAATCCGGCTCCATTTTCAAAGCCGCTGCAAGTGACGTTGTTTTACGGCGGCAATAAAGTGCCTTCTGGTAAAATCAAATTTTTTCATAGCTGTGAAAAATAATGTACTGATTTACATTATAAATTTATTGTGGTTACGTACCCGAAGTTAATTAATAAAACCTGCATGAGCTTGCCGCTCACAAAAAGACATGAATATAAGCTCATGCAAGCTTCATAGCCGTTAAAAAACAATATATTCTGATGAAAATTTACTTTGCAGAAGTTTGATAAATGCAGTCAATGAAGATTAATAAAATTGTACGGTGCTCACTAATTTTGTCCATACTTTTTATGGCTGCCGTAAGTATGGCCCAGGATAAACATGAGCTTCTGATCGTAACCTTTGGCAATTCTACTACTGCACCCAGAAAGGGCATAGAAAAAGTTTATGCCGTACGTGTAAACGAATTGCTTACAGCGGCAGGAATAAAAAATAAAGTGATCAATTCAGGTGTGGGAGGCAGCCATTCAGGTTCAGTAAAAGATAATAATTTTACTAAGATCGAGCATGGCATGGACAGGTTTGCAAAAACAGTTCTAGACCATCATCCGGATTGGGTGACAATAAACTTCGGACTGAATGATGCCTGGCAGGATAAAGGCTTCAACGGAGAATCACGTATACCAGTAGATAAATACATCCAAAATATCTCCTTTTTCATAGATCAGATTGAAAATGCAAATGGCAGGGTTATTTTATTAACGCCTAATCCGATAGGTTCTAAACATGAGAAATGGCGTTATGAACGGGTTAAATTGTATATGAAGGCTGCGAAAAAAATAGCAAGGACCAAACATGTCCCTCTGATCAATTCCTGGAAATTGTTTTACCATTATACCCGTAAAGATCCCAAGGGCATTGATACGTTATTACCAGATGCTGTACATCCAAACGATACCGGGCATCGGCTGATAGCTGACGAGATAGTTAAGATTATTATGAAATCTTAAAAATAGTCTCGGCTTGCAGATATACAATCTGCCCGCTTCTGACAGATTCGTCACATGCGAAAGCAATCCTGAGGCTATTTATTGCATCCCGAATATGTTCGGCCAGATCGATATTTTCCTTTATAGCCAGAAGATTGAGAGAAATTAACGTTTTTGTTTTTTATTGGACTTAAGTGCTTCAGGGATCAGTTTATGAACGGTATTTATGATCTTATCTTCAATTGTTTCATCATAAGGAGCGGGTTTATTATAATAATACATGGAAAGTGCCCCTTCATATCCGCCTAGCCGGATCACCCGTTTTGATGCTATATAGCTTGGTACATCATTAGAGTAGGCATTTATCCATAAACGTTCAGCACCCAGTTCTTTTTTTAATCTGAGTGAATAGTCTGCCACAACTTCCCCGCCAAGAAATACCATAGCCAATTCTTTTCCAAATGTCCAGCTTTGAACCGGATAAGAAATACCTGATGGTATTTTTTCGCCCCTTGCAATCCTGTCGAGTGCCAAACGAGCATAATAACCCTTGACGGTTTTATCGGCAGTTTGAGCCACAAGCTCCTTCACATCAGGAACATGGTTAAAGGGAAGACCAATTTTGACAAGTCTGCCAACCGGCACTGAGTTTAAAGGACGAAGAGATGTATTTAATAACCTTTCTGCTTCATCAGCGATCATTTTGCCATATACAGAGCTCTGTAATAAAGGACTAAGATTTTCCAATCCGATCACCGAGGGATTTGCATCCGCACCACAGCCAATAGCTACCATGGCAATGGCTTCGGGGTGATTTGCTTCCATTAGCCTTTGTGCCTCTCCTACCCAATCACCGTGGATCTTGTTTATCCCGGGACCGAGTGAAACTGCATGGCAGGCATAATTAACTAAAATACCCTTGAGTTTACCATTTGTATCTGTAACCATTAACAAAGGCATCGAACGGTCAACTATCTCAGGGGCATGGCGCCGGTTTTCAGCAAATGCAACCTTGCCCTGACCCCAGCTAACAAAGGATGGTTTCCGGTTTTGCAATGCTGCCAGCGCTACCTGTTCAAGTTTTAAGGTAAGTTGCTCAGAATATTGAACGATCCGGTTTATGTGTTCCGCCGGCAACAATGAGTCGGAATAGGTTGTGGCGTTTCTGTACTGAAGAATATTAAGAAGGTCCCCCATTTCCGGTCCTGAATGAGTATGGGATACACAAATAGCAAAATTTGCAGGAAGTATCCCAGCCTTTTTTGAAAGGCTTTCGGCAACACGGGCAGTGATACGTCCGGGAATCCCAATCAGGTCAACTGTGATGAGAATTGATGGATGCTGCTTATCAGTTCCAAAAGCCAATGCTTTAGCTGACAAATGCTGCAGCACTCCCTGTGATTCAGACTTTTCACGCACCGCAAAACCGGCAAGGCGGATTGGTCCATCAGGTGTGATATCTATCCGGGCAACTCCAACCTCCATACTTTTTCTTTGCTGGGGAAACACTGAAACTATTGAAGAAAATAATATAACCAAGGTTAGTAAGGTCCTGCAGATATATGTTCCTGCATTTGCTTGTATTAAAATATGATGAGGAAGCGGTCTTTCAGTGTTTTTCATGTGTGGTAACTGTTTTTAAGACAGGTTAAAATTTGATCAAAATCGTTTTTTGTCTATCCGTTCGTTATTGCCTTTCATATTCAGGAAGTTTCAAATGGCCAATCTATTTATAAATTTAAAGGCCTGCTTCATAACCTTCATAACCCAGCATTATTTAGAAGGCGTTGTTTTGCTTTTAACCTGAAGAAGCTTGCGGATACCTGTCATTAATGTATTTTCTGCATCAGCAGTGACACCGGATGCCTCCCCGGTTTCATAACCACCCTGTTGGTATCCGATAGCAGTACCAATATATCCGGTCGCATAATCTCCATAACCCGCAACAGCAACAAAGAGATCCGGACGCGCAGCCTTTGCCCCTAGCTGATACTCGATGAATGGTTCACCAGGAAGAAAAAGTATACGTGCTTTGGGCGAAAAGGTATATAACCTTTTAATGAGCCGCAATATATAGTGTGTATGGTGTTACAATGGTAGAAGACAACGAACTGATAAGCACAGGCATTGACGAGTTCATAAGAGCCTCTTTCTTTCACAGAAAGAAAGACCCTCGGGAGAAAGCAAAGGTATAAGTGCAAGACTGTAAACTGAAAACAGAAAACCTCTGGTGTAACCATGGTCGAGGATGACGAACTGATAAGCACAGGCATTGACGAGTTCATAAAACTGGTGAGGCAACGGAAGAAGGTGGAGCTCAGCGAAGCTGCCAGCGTGCTGGGAATTTCCCGCTCCCGTGCTGACGAGTGGGCAGAGCTCCTTGAGCGGGAGGGCATGGTAACCCTGGAATACATGTTCACCAAAACATATATTGCGTGGAAGGAGAAAGTTGCCGGGGAAATGGCAGAGAGTGTTGGAAAGGTGGAGAAAGCCAGGGTGCGCACAGGCCAGGCAATCGAAACCCTTGAAAAAAAGCTTGAGAGCGGCAGCCAAGACCTGGATAAAATGTCTGCGATGTATGAGCGGCTCAACAGCCAGCTGGTGCCGGGCATTGACCGTGCGCGCGAATCCCTCAGGCAATTGGAAACCTACCGCTCGAAAATCGAGTCAATAAATGAAACTTACAACCGCGAGCTCTCGGCATTGCGCTCGAAATTCAGCGGCTTCATGGGCGAGCTGGATTCCATTGACCACTCATTTGAAACCCTGCGCGATGCCATGAACTCCCAGGATGTTGCGGACATAAAGAAGGCCCTTGCCAAGCTCGCAGAGGTTGAGGAGTCGCTCGGCAGCCAGCTTGAATACCTTTCTGAAAAGGAAAAGGACTATCGTGAGCGCACCGAGGCCAACAAGAAGAAGTTCGGCGACGTGTCGGACATGTCCGGCTATCTGGATGACATCACAAAGAAAATCACGGAGCTGGAGGGGCTTAAGACAAATTTCGAGCTGCTCAAGAAAGCCAATGTAATTGACGTTTCAAAAATGGATGCCACCCTGCGCGATTACAACCGGTTCCTCAAGCAGCTGGACAAGAACCGGGAGCAGGTTTCCACCATGTCCTCCGAGCTCAGCACCCTTGTCACCGGCGTGAACTCGCTCAAGGAACAGCTGGAATCGCTTGGGGATTCAAGGAAGGGCATTGAGCCGCTGGTGAAGCAGCTGGAATCGCTCATTGTAACCGTAAAGGACATGGACAAGTATATGGCGAACGTTCCGAATTACCAGAAGGATTTGGATGAGCGCATCGGGCGCATCAGGCAGATAATGGAAAAGCCCGAGCGCTACAAGCGGCTGCTTGACGATGCCAAAACCTTCAAGGCTGAGCTGGACACCATTGACACCGATTACCTGAAGAACGTGGGCTCAGTGAAATCCCAAATCAACACCGTCTCAGGCAGGATAAAGGGCGAGCTGAAGAATTATGTGGATTTGGAGAATAAGGAAATCACGCTGAAGGATAAATTCGAGGGCGTCTCCTCAAGCCTGAACCAGCTGCGCACATCCTATCTCAACGAGCTGGGCGGGCTCAACAAATCCGTGAAGGAGCTGAAGGTTGAATACAGCGCATTCAACACCCAGGTAGCCGGCGATGCCGAAAAGCTGCAGGAGCTCATAAACATCTACAACAATGACGTGTCGGGCATGCGCGGGCTTGGGGATGCCAAGAAGACGCTTGATGACCTGAAGGCAGAGCGCGACGTGCTGGCAAAGGAAGTGGAGCTTTTAAAGAAAAGAATGGCAATGTTAAGCATGCAGCAGGGCCAGCCCGTGGACATAGATGAGGACACTAATGTGATTCACCAGAGCATCAAGCTCACCATGGACCAGGAAAAGAGGTTTGCCGGCAAGAGGCAGGAGCTTCTCAAATTGCTCGAAGCAAACTGGAAGGAAAACTGATTAAAATTCACTTCTTTCTAACAACGATTTTAAGAATGCCGTCTTCAATAAGCACGAGTGGTTCATCTTCCGGAGAGCTTTCATGTGGAAGCGCAACCATCTTGTTAAACAAACCGTCTGCGGAGGTCAGTTTCAGCTCGCTGCCAGTTGCTTCCGCGCTAATTTTCCCGGAAACGCCTTTCGGAAGTTCCGCAAGCACAATCAATTCATTTTCGCGCTCAATGATTCCAATTGCCGGCTCATTGCTTCCGCTTTTGCCTGAGGGAGAAACGCGCAGGCATCCATCTTCGAGAAAGAAAAGGTCATTTGTCACTTTGCCGTCTATCACTGCGTTGCCGAATTCACAAGTTATCCTGCCGCCTCCAGTTTGAGTCAAATCAACCTGCATGCCAGTCATCGTGAAATTGTCGGAAGCAGAATCAGACTGTTTGTAATTTTTGCGTTTGGTTTGATTGGTTTTTTTGTTTTCCTCTTCGGCAACTACTGGTTGCTTGCCGGTATCAGCATTGCAAGCACTCTCCAGCGCGGCAGTTCCTATCAGGCGTCTCAAAATTCGCACTCTCTCGCCATGTCTTTCATGCCATGTATCATAATCAAAACCGGGCAAAAAAAAGTTATCTGTTTCAGGGGATTTTGCCATACTCATTTCCCTCCATTTTCTAGGAATTATGCGGTTACTTCTCTTAGAATACGTGCAGTTGCAAGAGCGATATTTATCGCCTTTGCACCCTCTTTCGGAGAGAGTGTCTGCCAACCCTGCGTTTCAAGCTCCTTATGCGTAGCCCTAGCCGGCTCATTAACTCTGCCGATTAATGCGGCAAGCTCAGGAGATTCAGTCAGCCGGATAACACCTGGTTCATTTGGCGCGGCTTCCTGCACATGTTGCGCAATTTCTTGCTGCTGCGCGAACTGTTCCGGTGCCTGAATGCCTACTGGGATAGGAGCGGCTGCAATCGCTTGCGATTCTGCTTCCTCCTTCCTTCTTTGCTTGGCTTCAGCGACGACTTCAGGCGCAAGTATCACAGTGTTTTTTCTGTTCTCCATCTCAGCCAGCAATTTGTCAGCATCCGCCCGTGCGTCCTGTTCTGCCTTGGTTGCACTGCCAATAATTATGTTCGTTATCATGGCTTTCTCGGCCATCGTATGCGCTTGAAACGTTTCCAAGACTAGCTCAGCCAGTCCCTGCGCGCGCATAATTCCATTGATGCCGTCCATCAATTCATTCTGGCCAATCCTATGCCCTATGTAATCAGCGAAATATTTGCCGGTTTGCGTTCCGAACGCTCTTGCCTGCTCCGGAGTTGTGGCTGACGTGCTGTTTTCTACGAACAGCTGGGTGGCTTCGCCTGCCATGCCCGAAGACTGAATAAGCCTAAGCGCATATAATTCATTACCTTTTCCAAAGCATTGCGTAATCCGTTTCTGCTCCTCAAGCAACTGGTTTCCTATATTCCTCTCGCCATTCTTTAATTTGTAATTCAGTGTAATCAGATTATGTATATGCCCTTGCAATGCATCCCAATCTATCCTACTTGCTAAAGCTGGATCTTTCTTTGTTACATACTCCTTGTTAGACGCAGCCATTGAAGACGCTTGTTGGTTGATTGATGTTTGAGCACGTTCCGTTTTAAAATTAACTAGAACCGGAGGTTTCTGTTCTGGTGTTATTTGTGTAGGGCACATAATGTAGGTTGAAACGTTTAAGTCTTTTATAATTAACCGTCTAATAAGCGAGCTATTTTTTTGCTATAAGTAGGCCTTCTTTCAGTTCCAGTTCAGTTTGGTCCCAATTTGCTATTTCAGGATTATCTTTACGATCCACGCGTAATGATTTTACTTTTCCCTCGTTTGAGAGAAACGAAATCAATAATGTGCTTCCATCTTCTGATTCTGTTGAGCCTATTTTCCTAATGCTTGTGAGGCCAACACCCTTCAATTCTTCAGGGGAACAGTAACCACCGGTATACGTATCTCCTGCTCCAAAAAGAACTGTCGCAACAGGTCCATCTTTTCTATTCTCATACAGACTAAACGCCGGCGGAAATCCCGGTTTTTTCCCAATTGGAAACCAATCCGGAATATCCAGTTTTGCATCCTTGCCAGGTGTCCATCCTAATTTCAGGCCGCCGATCGGATTTCCATTTGAGTCATTAAGCACAGTTGAAACTTCTCGTGTGGTCATAGTTGATGGATCTAATTTAGCTTTTTGGAACCAAATCGAGCCAACACCGAGCTCGATTACCAGTTCAGGATACCATGCACATTCTCCCGGTTTTCCAGTATACCTTCCATAACTGTCAAGTTTTGATACAAATTCGTATGTATTTGGAGAGTATATTTTAGCATCCTTATCCATTCCAAACTCAACCGTTGAATTAAGCGCGTCAATCACGATTTCCCTGTATTTTTTCGGGTTTTCCAAATCCTTTTTTGTCCATTTGATTGGCTCTTTGACCGTTTGCTCTTTCTTTTCGCTATCCTTTGGCTGCGCCCAAACTGCAGTGATAGAAACCGGGTTAAGCAATCTCTCAACCAATGAAGCGCTTGGCAGTTTAGCTGTGCCAACCGCGCCCAGGCCCATTAAGATGCCTCCAGCGACGGCAGCTATTCTGGCAAACCTATTAACAAGTGAGCCATGCCTTACTTTTCTAGTCAAAGCTGCTCCGTGTTGCTTGTTCTGTTGCATATAACCACTATTATTAATTTTCTATATCAGAATTTATAAAATGAGCACATATAAGTGAAGGATTTCTAAATAAACGTATCGGTTT
>CAYHRC010000050.1:0-3218 GCA_964358565.1 uncultured Sphingobacterium sp.
CCTTGCAACAGGAAGGATATACTGATCTTTCTTTCCCGGCATTGCTAAGCAAAGCGGCAGCATTAAATATTTTTTGGCTGCGTCTTGCTTTTATCTTCATATTCACCGGTTATACCGCCAAGCTGGGGGTTGTTCCCATGTACACAGCGGGTATTGACGCGAAAGACAAAGCTCCCTCACCCGCAGGTGCACTCCTCTCAAGTGCACTAATGAATGTGGGCTTTGTGGGTATATTCCGTTTTTATGAAATCGTAGCTCAGAGCTCTATCCATTCATGGGCGAATAACGTTATTATGATTGCCGGTTTTATTTCCGTATTTGTTGCCACCGTTTATATGCTCAAAGTGAAAAACATCAAAAGGATGTTTGCCTATTCGAGCATTGAACACATGGGAATAGTGATGCTTGGCCTTGCAGCAGGAGGCATTGGTTATTATGCGGTTATTCTGCACATTGTGCTTCACGCTTTTGCTAAATCCAGTATGTTTTTTCAAATGGGTCAGATTTACCGGATTTATAAAAGTAAGAGTATTTATGATGTGGGTAATTATTTCAAATACAATCCTGCAGGATCAATGGTGATGCTTTTGGCCTTTATCTGCGGAACGGCCATGCCTCCATCAGGGCTTTTTATCAGCGAGTTTATGATTTTTCGCTCTTTGTTTGATGGACACTATCTTGCCGTACTGATTGTTGTGCTTGTTCTGCTGACAATGATTATCTGGGCTTTCGGGAAAAATATTTTCAAACTTCTTTTTACACCAGCCGTAAATTTTAATGAAGAAGGAATAGAAAAGATAAATGCTTATGAATCACTCTCACAGTTTATCCTATTGGGTTTAGTCATTTATCTTGGATTAAACCCACCTCTGAAGATGGTGGAACTGATAAACGAAGCAATTAAAAACTTACCACATTGACATGAATCCTATTGTTTTAAGAAATAATCAAACCACTTCATTGTCTTCTATTCCGGTATTGGGATACGAAAGTTTTTTGGAGCTGAACACAACTTTACTCCATGAGCAGCACAATCACTGCGTCAACTATTACGGTTTTTCCTATCATGGGAAAATAAAACTGATGTGTTGCATTGCCAATGATAAAGATGGAACTATCTATGTTTCTTCTTCTTTAATTGAAGCAAAGTCATCCTTGCCTTCATTTGCTAAACATCATTTATCCTTTGAAAAATTTGAAAGAGAAATTCACGAGAATTTTGGAATTAAGTATACAGATCATCCCTGGCTCAAGCCGGTAAGATTTTCATATAACAGGGCAGATAGAAACAGCAATATTGCCAATTACCCTTTTTTTAAATTAGAGAGTGAAGAACTGCATGAAGTGGGTGTTGGCCCTATCCATGCCGGAGTGATTGAGCCGGGGCATTTTCGTTTTATCTGCAATGGCGAACAAATCCTTCATCTTGAGATTCAACATGGTTATCAGCACAGGGGAATAGAAACCCTGTTGCTTGAAAAGAAAAAATTATTGCAGCGCATCACACTTGCCGAAAACATTGCAGGTGATATGGCTGCAGGGCATACCACTGCATTCGTAAATTTATGGGAAAGTTTGTGCAACTATAAAGCGGATGAGGATTTACAATATGCCAGGACACTTGCTTTAGAGCTGGAGCGTATTGCCATTCATACTGGAGATCTAAGCGGCATGTGTACAGATATTGCTTACCAGCTGGGCAGTTCTGTTTTTGGGAGATTACGGACACCTGTTATCAATTATTTTCAGGGATGGTGCGGAAATCGTCTGGCAAAAGGATTAATTCGGGCTGCAAAAAATAATTTTCCGTTTACTAATGAACTTGGCATCACATTGAATAAACTTTTTGATAAGTACGAACCTGATTTTGACGAAATGTGCAAGGAAACCTTTAGCCTCCCTACTGTACTCTCACGTTTTGAAAAAACAGGAATCGTAACAAGTGAACAGGCAAAAACTATTGGTATGGTCGGGATGGCAGCAAGATCGAGCGGTATAGAAAGGGACATTCGCAAAACTCATCCCCACAACCTATATCCTTCATTAAATCATCAACCTATCATAAAACGTCATGGTGATGTGTATTCACGGGCACAGATTCGTAAGGAAGAAATCAAACAATCCATTGGATATATCAGAAAAATGCTACAAGATATTCCTGTTGAAAACAATAACCGGAAACCATTATTGCAACCTGCTCCCAACTCTTTTTCCATCTCTTTAGTAGAAGGATGGAGGGGGGAAATATGTCATTGCGCTCTTACCGATGAAAATGGTGATTTGATGCATTACAAAGTAAAAGACCCATCCGTGCATAATTGGCTCGCATTGGCATTAGCAGTACGCAATAACGAAATTTCTGATTTCCCGATTTGTAATAAAAGTTTTGATTTGTCCTATTGTGGGCATGATTTATAATATGTTAAACAATGATTAATAACTTAAAAATACTTATACACCAGGGCAAGCAATACATCCCGGATGTAACTAAAGCAGAGGTGCCCGGAATTTTCAGGGGGCGGCCTGTTATAAGTGAAATAAATGTAAATGAACAGGAGCTGCTTGATTTGTGTCCCACAGGAGCTATTGATGCAAATCCAATTAGGATTGACCTGGGCAAATGTACTTTCTGCGGGGAATGCGCTTTTTCATTCCCGGATAAAATCAGGTTCACAACCGATTACAAAATAGCAAGCAACGAACTTGAACGTTTGATTATCAAAGAAGGGGATGAAGGTGCTATTACATTAAACCCCGATTTGATTCGCAAAGAAATTACAAGCTATTTCAGCGGTTCGCTTAAACTTCGCCAGATTTCAGCAGGAGGTGATAACAGTTGCGAACTGGAGTTAAATGCTTGCGGCAATGTGAACTTTGATATGGGAAGATTCGGAATTGATTTTGTAGCATCACCGCGCCATGCGGATGGCATTGTCATTACAGGTCCTATTTCCGAAAATATGGCAGAACCATTGCAAATATGCTATGATGCTATGCCCGACCCGAAAATCATTATTCTTGCCGGAACAGATGCCATTAGCGGAGGCATATTTTATGGAAGCCCTGCATTGAACAGAGGTTTTTTAAGTAAATACAAGATTGATTTATATGTCCCGGGTAATCCTATTCACCCCTTAACATTTATAAATGGTGTTTTGGATTTGATACGAAAAAAAAGATGAACAATTTGAAAACAACAGCGAAATGATAAAGGAAAA
>CAYHRC010000050.1:3318-12123 GCA_964358565.1 uncultured Sphingobacterium sp.
CCTGTGAAACTTATTCATAAATTCCAATGTGTGATTTTGCTTGCAGCAGGCTTTCACCTTACTTCATGTAAAAGTTCTTCTTCACCTGATTACAGTACCTGGGCCACTTATGCCGGAACGAAAGACGGAAACAAATACTCATCAAACGATCAGATTAATATCAATAACGTCACTGATTTACAGGAGGCCTGGATTTATAATACTAACGATAAAGATACCGCCAACCACAGTGAGATGCAATGTAATCCCATTGTTGTTGATGGCATTCTTTATGGTACGAGCCCCGGCTTAAAGCTGTTTGCCCTTAATGCAGCTACGGGTGATCAGAAATGGGTTTTTGATCCGGCTGCTGATGGAACAAGCGAAAAAATGGGCTTCGGGATCAGCCGCGGTGTTGTGTATTGGGAGGATGAAAAAGGTGCTGATAAACGCATTTTATACGGTGCGGGCTCAAAACTCTATGCGGTTAATGCTACAGATGGCACACTTGTCAAGGATTTTGGCAAATCTGGATCTATTGATCTGAGAAAAAATCTGGACAGGGAAAATATTGAAAATGGATCTTTATTTGTCAAAACGCCGGGAGTAATTTATAAAGATTTATTGATTATGGGTACAAGTGTATCCGAGGGGGCGGAAGCACTACCTGGCCATATCACGGCTTTTGATGTTCGCACCGGTAAACGGCGCTGGATATTTCATACTATTCCACATCCTGGTGAATACGGTTATGATACATGGGAAGATAGAGATGCCTGGAAAAAAATTGGAGGCGCTAACAGTTGGGCAGGCATGGCATTAGACAGAAAAACCGGAGTTGTCTATGTACCAACAGGTTCGGCATCACCTGATTTCTATGGCGGTACCCGTAAAGGATCAAATTTTTTTGCAAATAGCATTATTGCTTTGGATGCGGCCACCGGTAAATATATCTGGCACTACCAGGTGGTGCACCATGATTTGTGGGACCGTGACTTACCTGCAAATCCTAACCTGATCACCTTAAGCCACAATGGAAAGAAAGTTGATGCCATTGCCCAGATTACCAAGCAAGGCTATGTATTCCTGTTGGACAGGACCAACGGCAAGCCCATTTTTCCTATTGAAGAAAAGCCTGTGCCGCAAAATGCTTTACCCGGAGAAAAACCCTGGCCTACCCAACCTGTTCCTACACTTCCCGAACCATTTTCGCGTCAGAAGTTCGAACCAGAAGATGTAAGCGATCTAACACCCGAAACTCACAGGGAATTGATGGAGCGGTATAATCAGATAAAACATAGGGTACAGTTTACGCCTCCGAGTAAGGAAGGCGGGTGGATGTTCCCTGATTTTGGAGGCGGAGGTGAATGGGGTGGAGCTGCTTTTGACCTTAAAACACAAATTCTGTATGTAAACAGTAATGAAGTTCCATCCTCACAGGTTATGATCGATGTACCTTTAAATAACAAGAACGATCATTCAATTCAAGCAAGAGGCCATGCTGTTTATAACATGTATTGTATGGCAGCCTGCCACGGTCCTGAATTAAAAGGAAGTGGTACTGATTATCCTTCTCTGTTAAATTTAAATAAAAAATACAATGAACAACAGGTAAGGCAGATCATTGATAATGGCCGCAATAAGATGCCCTCCTTTAAACAGATTTCTGAAAGAGAGAAAAATGCTTTGCTCGCATTTTTGCTTAAATTAAAACCAACAGTTCAGACGGCTGATGGAGCTTCAGAAGAACTGAAGGGTGCCGAAGTTGCTAATCTTCCTGCAGAAAAAAGCATTCAGGATGAAATTCCTTATTCCATGATCGGTTATGACCGTTTTGTAGATAAAGATGGTTATCCGGGAATTAAACCACCATGGGGAACTTTGAACGCTGTTGATTTAAATAGCGGTAAACTTTTATGGAAAGTGCCTCTGGGGGAATACGCTGAATTAACAAAAAAGGGAATTAGGGTTACAGGCACGCGGAATTATGGTGGTCCTGTGGTAACAAAAGGAGGATTGGTATTTATTGCCGCAACACTCGATGAAAAAATCAGGGCATTTGATAAGAATAATGGTAAAGTGTTGTGGGAAGCAAAGCTGCCGGCTGCAGGGTATGCAACCCCGGCTACATATATGGTAAATGGAAAACAATATGTGGTTATCGCATGTGGCGGAGGAAAATTGGGGACTAAATCCGGGGATGTTTATGTTGCATTTGCTTTGCCGGATAAAAAACGCTGACAAAACTGCAAGATTTTAGGTCTCATAACCCAACCTGATTTTCACCAAACCCTGATTAATGGATCTCCCCCAGTTTTATCAGCGCATAAAAAATTTCGCTGATATGCAGGGCATGCCCGAACGCGTTGTTTAACAGAAGTTCTTTTAATTTTTCGAGGCTTACAAGCTCAATAATCAGTTCCTCGCTATGATCCAATTTTTGTTCCGCTACAAGCTTGCCTCCACGGGCAATAAAACAATGAGTTTTATTATTTGCAGTTGCAGGATTGGCATACAGGCTTGAAAGGAATTCAATCTCTTCAAACTCATAACCAGTTTCCTCCAGGAGCTCCCTGCGGACGGCCTCTTCAGCACTTTCGTTTTTTTCAATACATCCGCCCGGAAGTTCGAGCATCACTTCTCCTGCGGCCTGCCTGTATTGTTTAACCAGTATAACCTGATTGTCTGAGGTAAGGGCAACGGCATTCACCCAGTCAGGATACTCCAGAACATAATACTCAGGAACAACAGTCCCGTCAGGCATGCGGCATGTATCCACTCTTAAAGTTGCCCAGCTTTTTTTTACCAGGTATTTGCTTGATATTTTTTCCCAGTTGAGTTGTTTCATAAATGTTCTGAACCTAAATCTCTCTCGATCGCAGATCTGTTCGTAAGGTTACTTAGCGATTGAATGTGATGAACCTTTTCCAGAATGTCATAAATCACAAGGATTAGTTTTAGCCTGTGATAATATTCTGATGCGGGTAAAGAGGACGCGTTTTCAAACATTATTTTTGAAAGCAGGTCCAATTTTTCTGAGGAGAAGTTTTTTCCCAGCAAATAGGATTTAAAATTTTCAGGTAAAATCGTATTCAGCTCTTCCTTTTTGAGATTAAGTTCTTCGTAAAGGATCATGTCGGCAAGACCATGCGCTTCTTCAATTTTTCCCTCCAGCTTCAGACCAGCGATCTTAGCCAGATGGCGCATTAGCTTTTGAATTTCAACCAGAATTAAATCTCTTCTAAGCATATTTGTTCAATTCTTCGTTGCTCTTTCGTATGATTACCAGCTTCCGCTGGTGCCTCCGCCTCCAAAACTTCCCCCTCCAAAACCTCCGAAACCACCGCCACCGCCACCGCTTCCACCAGAAAAACCACCAAAGCCACCACCACGGCTGCCTCCTCCTAATTGAGATCCCATAAGCAGCCACCAGAATGGACTTGCACCACCACGGCCACCTATTATCTCACTGCCGCCTCCCTTGCCACCTTTAATTACAAGCAGAATGATGATGATGATGATAATAATAAAACCAATTCCCTTATTCCCTGATCTTCTCCCTTGTTTTGGAGCAGCATTCTTATACTCACCTTTGGTATAGGAAATAATGGCGCTGGTACCCCGGTCTAAGCCAGCGAAATAATTGCCGCTTCTGAAATTTGGGGTGATCTCATTTTCAATGATCCTTCGGGCTATCGCATCAGGTAAAGCCCCTTCCACTCCATAACCGGTTTGTATAGTCACTTTGCGGTCCCCAATAGAAACCAGCAAGAGAACACCGTTATTATTTTTAGATCCTCCGATGCCCCAGCTTTCTGCCAGTCGTACCCCATAATCGGCAATATCATATCCTTCCAGCGATTTAATTAAGACAAGAGCTATCTGTGTCGATGTTGAATCGTCAAAAGCAACTAATTTTTGTTCCAGTCGGCTGATCTCCTCAGCAGAAAGAGTTTGAGTATAGTCATTTACTAACCTGTCGGGTTTCTGCGGAAAGGTTTGTGCAAAAAGAACAGTATTTAAAAGACATAAAAAGAGGGTAAAAAAAATATATTTAAATTTCATTTGCAGCTTGGATGTGAATTGATTTAAGGCCATTATTTGCCATCCATAAAGGAGATATGATTTGGAAGTTCATTAACATCATCATCCAGGTATGGAAAGAATGTCTGAAGCTGCTGACCGGCAAGTTCCACACCGGTAATTATACCTCCTGCCAGATCTCCATTTTTGAAATGGCCCACCATGGCTTCCTTCGTGCTATCCCAGAAATCATGCGGTACAAGGCGGTTGATGCCGGCATCGCCAATGATAGCGAACTGGTGATCTTTAACGGCAATATAAATAAGTACGCCGTTTCGTTGAGCTGTTTTATCCATACCAAGCTTTTTAAAATAATTTGCCGCCCGGTCAAGTACTGGTTCATCGCAACTTTTTTCAACGCAAATACGGATCTCTCCGGATGTAAAACGCTCAGCTGATTCAACGGCTTCGCTGATAAGCTTTTCTTCCTTTTCACTAATGATCGCCATGGCTTAAATTTGAAATTGCCGGCTTACCCGTCAATCAATGTATATAATAAAGCATTCAAGCTCTTTGTTTAGAATTCTACTTTTGGGGCTTTATTTGCTCCTGCTTCTGCCTGAAAGTATCCTTTAGGCTTAAACCCGAAAATTCCGGCAGTCAGGTTATTCGGGAATGTGCGGATCTTTGAGTTGTACTCTTGTGTTACTGTATTGAATTTTTGCCGTTCAACTGTAATCCTGTTCTCTGTGCCTTCCAGTTGTGATTGCAGTTCAAGGAAATTTTGATTTGCTTTTAGTTCGGGATATGCCTCAACGGTAGCTAACAAGCGGCCTAACGACTGGCTAAGCTGTCCTTGTGCTGCCTGGAATTGTGCGATCGCTTCAGGAGTCAGTTTTGCCGGATCAACATTGATTGATGTGGCTTTGGCTCGTGCGTTGATCACATCGGTAAGCGTACTTTTTTCGAAATTTGCAGCCCCTTTTACAGAAGCAACGAGATTTGGAATCAGATCACTCCTGCGCTGATAAACGTTTTCTACCTGTGCCCATTGTGAAGTGACTTGCTCATCTAATTTAATCATGCTATTATAGCCGCAAGAACTTAAGGAAAGCACTGCGAAAAATCCAATGACACTGAATAGTATTCTTTTCATAATTGAGGTTTTATGTTTTTTATAAATTTACAGTATAGGAATCAAATTTCATACCTTTGTTACATATCCGGGATAATACCCGGCAAATAATATGACGAAAGAGATTGAACTGGTACTGCCTCCAGAGCAACTGAGCAATGAATCTTATATCAGGGATCTGGCTTCAAAAGCCCTTTTTCTTGCTCCTGATCAAATAAATTACATTAAGATATTAAAACGATCTATTGACGCCCGTGGCCGGAAGGTTGTATTCCGGATTAGGATTAAGGTCTATCTTGACGAATATCCCCAACCTGAAGTTTTTGCCGTTAAATTTCAAAATGTCAGCGACAAAAGGCCGGTATTAATTATCGGTGCCGGTCCCGCTGGTTTGTTTGCTGCTCTCCGTTGTATTGAACTTGGCCTAAAACCCGTGATATTAGAACGGGGCAAACAAGTAAAGGAGCGGAGAAGGGATCTTGCAAGGATAAATAAGGAAGGGATTATTAATTCTGATTCTAATTACTGTTTTGGAGAAGGAGGGGCCGGTACCTACTCAGACGGAAAGTTATATACTCGGTCAAATAAACGAGGTGATATTCAGTATGTATTAAATACTTTTGTCGCCCATGGCGCCACGGAGGATATTCTTATCGATGCCCGGCCGCATATTGGAACGAATAAATTGCCGGGCATAATTACATCCATGCGGGATAGTATATTAAATGCCGGCGGTGAGATGCATTTTGATCTGAGGGTGACCGACCTGATCATTAAATCAAATACAGTCAGCGGTGTTCTGGCAGGTGACAGGAAGTTTGAAGCCGATAGCGTGATCCTTGCTACCGGACATTCTGCCAGGGATATCTATTATCTTTTAAAAAAGAACAATATACAGATAGAAGCAAAACCATTTGCTTTAGGGGTCCGGATAGAACATCCACAGGAGATCATAGATCAGGCTCAGTATCATTGCCGTGTTCGTGGTCCTTTCCTCCCTCCTTCATATTACAGTCTCGTTGAACAGGTAGAAAATCGCGGTGTTTTTTCGTTTTGTATGTGTCCGGGTGGTATTATTGCACCCTGTTCAACAGAACAAAACGAAATTGTTGTAAACGGCTGGTCGCCATCTAAAAGAAATAACCCCTTTGCAAATTCAGGCACTGTAGTGCAGGTTAATTTGGAGGATGTGCCGGGTTCAATGAATGATCCTTTTAAATTGCTGAATTTTCAGGCACAGACAGAGAGGTACGCGTACGATGCAGGGGGAGGTAAATTAGTTGCACCTGCACAGCGGATGGTTGATTTTGTGAACAACAGGTTATCGGATGATCTTCCGCTTAATTCTTATATACCGGGAACGAAAAGTGCTGATCTTAGTGCTGTTCTGCCTGCCTTTATCCATCAGCGGCTGCAAAAAGCTTTACCTGCATTCGGGCAAAAGATGAAAGGATATTTTACAAATGAGGCTATCCTCGTAGGTGTTGAGTCCAGAACTTCATCACCTGTCAGGATTCCCAGGGATAAAGAGACTCTTCAGCATCCCGGATTAAAAGGTCTTTTCCCTTGTGGAGAAGGAGCCGGTTATGCAGGCGGGATTGTATCTGCAGCGATCGACGGTATGAATTGTGCGGATGCTGTATTCAGATCCGTTTAATTACCATGCTGATGATTTGTTTATTGATTCCCTTCATGAACATTTGAATAAATGCATTGTTAAAAATTTGAACTTATGAAGAAAACACTTATACTGGGAGCAAGTAATAATCCTTCACGTTATGCTAACCTTGCTGCTAACCGCCTTGTTGCTAAAGGCCATCCCATTGTTAATGTAGGAATAAAATCCGGAGAGGTTGCCGGTGTGCCGATTGAAAACGCTGATGTGATACACCCCGACATCGATACAATTACCCTTTATCTTAACCCGCAGAAGCAGTCTCAATATTATGATTATATTATAAAATCAAAGCCCAGGCGCATTATTTTTAATCCCGGTACCGAAAATCCGGAACTCGAAGCATTAGCCGAAGAGAATGGTATCGAAACCATTGAAGCCTGCACCCTGGTTATGCTTTCAACCGGACAATTCTAGTAGAGACGCACAATTGTGCGTCTCAAAATCCCATACGTGGTACACACATTATTACGTCTCAAAATTCAATTGTAGAGACGCACAATTGTGCGTCTCTACGATACATTGGGATTGGTAATTCTTAATTCTTTCGGGAAATAATTGTTGATTCTATTGTCTAAAATCTTAGCCCAGCCTAAAGGAAAACCTTCATAGCACATCAGGGTCCATCCGCGGTAAGATCCATCAATCCGGATTTCATCCCGTTTTAAGTAGGTTATTGCCTGATCGCGGTTAAGATTGATCTTGTGCAGATCTGAGTTGATCACTAAGCTTAAAGCCAGTTCATGATCCGGTACAAGGTCCTTACCCATAATTCTTCCGATGCGAACGCCTGATTTTTTCAGATAAAGATTGGATTGTAAAAATTGGAGGTCCGCTTCATGCGCTTTATTAATAGCAAAATACTCCTCCTGAAAATTAAATATGCTGATATCCTCTTCCGGCTTCAGCCATTTTTTAATGATATCTTCACTCTTCTGATTTATCCTGGTCTCTTTAGCTCTTTTTATTCTCGGGGAAGGAACCGGGGTGCTTTTCTTAAAGCAGGCAATAAAAAAGCCTTCACCTTTTACTTTATGCGGATAAAACCGGTAACCGAAACACTTATGTGTATCAGATAAGGTCTCTTGTATTCCCCATTCAGTTTTTATCGGGATCTGCACCGGTATCAGATTAAAGGTCTCACATAGCCAGTCAGAGATGTCTTCGTTTTCCTGCTTCGAATACGAACACGTAGAATATATGAGTGTGCCCTTTTCCTTTAAAGCAGGATAAACATCTGCAAGTATGCGCTGCTGCCGCTGACTACAAAGAAGTACCGCACTTTCAGACCATTCATTGATGGCATCCGGGTCCTTTCTGAACATTCCTGAGCCCGAACATGGCGCATCTACAATGACAGCGTCAAAATAACCCTCGAGTCGTTTAAAGTCTTTGGGATCATTATTACTGACGAATGTATTTGCCGGCCCCCATTTGCTTAAGTTATCTGCTAATACCGGGACCCTGGTTTTAATGATCTCGTTTGATACCAGTAAACTTTCTTTAGTGATAAGGGAGCTAATAAGGGTGCTCTTACCGCCCGGGGAAGCACATAAATCTAAAACACGCAGATCTTCTGAAAGGTCAACCGTGTTTGTTAGCACTTGTTCCAGGAACATAGATGAAGCTTCCTGTACATAATAACATCCCGCATGAAATAAAGGATCAGCAGTAAATGAGGGCCTTTCAGACAAGTATTTACCATGTTTACACCATGGAACAGGATCATTACTGATGTTGAAAGCTTTGGAAGGCTTAAAAGGATTTAACCGTACAGAAGTAACTTGTTCTCCACTCGCGTGGGATGATATAAACTCTTCCTCTTCAATATTATATTGTTCTATTAAAGATCGTACAAATGCTGGTGGAAGTTTATTGCTCATATTAAGTACAAAAGTACAGTATTAGGCTAATAAGGGGAAGCTAGATAAGGTACTAAAAGTTTTACTAATTAGTTTTCAGGGAGTTAGTGATGGATAGTAAAATAAAAGGT
>CAYHRC010000051.1:0-12022 GCA_964358565.1 uncultured Sphingobacterium sp.
ACCAGCGGCTCCATAAAAGATAACCGAACCAACAAAGTAAGCGTTTAAAGAAAGAGCTTCTTTCTATGGCTGGCGTATGGGGTGATTTGGAGGCGGATCGCATGATTGAGGACTTGTACAAGGCTCGGCAAGATGGAAAGAGTTCGCAATTGGGGCCCAGACCCCACGTCTTTCTCGCGGACGCGGGAATCCACTCGCAGCGCAGGCAGCGCAGGACCCTGAAATTTGCTTTTCTATACAGAAACGCAATAGTTTGCCAATAAAACCTCGCGGTATCAATATATGTTCAGAGGTCTCATTTAGTAATTTGAAGTAGCGCTTAATGCCAAAGGTGCTTTTATTTATATTCTTCTTGACTTGAAATTCCGTATTAGCAAAGTTTAATTCTTCTTTCAGAAAAGAAACCAGCGACGCTGGCAAATTGGTTCTGCCTATAATAATCTCATTATGTAAGGAAATAATCACTTTACCGGAAGTAGTATTTCCCATCGGCTGAAATAAGCCATCTGATATACCTATTTGACCGCTGAGGTCTTTATAGAGTTCGTTTAGGTACCCTATTTCAGCTCTTTTAATTGACTTTAAAAACTTCCATTGATCGTTATAAGGCTGTAGTGTCTCCGGATCAACGAAACAGCTGTTTCCGTTATCTAAGCTGGATTTATTTAAGGGCAAGGCAATTAAATTCCCTACGCCCTTCTTAGAAAGGGTATCCTGATTAGGGAAAAGGCGGTCAAAGCTTGAGTTTTTATCGAATATGGAGATGATGCCTGATTTCTCCAGCAATGTCAAGACTATTTTACGGCTTCGAAATGCCGCATAAGGCTCTTCAAAAAATATCCAAACGTGTCCTCCCTTTCCAGAACGAGATCGCTCCAGATAAGCGGGAAGGCTGTGTTCCTCACAAATCTTTAAAAATGACCGACATTCGTCTACCCAATTTAATTCATCGAAATCTGCAGCTATAAACCAGGACGTATTATTTTGAAGCAGAGGGTACAGGCCTACTACCTGCTCGCCATTAAGGTGCTTTAATAGTTCTTGATCATTTAAAGGCTTGTATGTTTTGTCATGGAATGTTTGGAATGTACCTCCTTTTGCCAGATGCAGTTTATACCAGTGGGGGTCAAAGCTGAAAGCTGGCATATAATTGCCTTTGCCGTTCTTTTCCCATCGTACGGCAAATACATCCTCTCTACCCTTAAAGAGAGACTTATATAGGTTTAACTGAACAGCTGCAATTGAGGTCTTCATTGTTTCATATTCAGCCACTCACTCACCATTTCCGAGAGGAATGACCGCCTGACAGTAAATCTATATGATTATAAATTAACTCCATAATTTCAGGAACACACTTTCTACCTAGCTTCTCCAAGCTCTTTACTGGGTAAACGATTACTTACCCCAATCTCTTCCTCAAAGCCGCCATGTCCTCACTAATCTTCTTCTCTAACACCTTAGCATAAATCTGAGTAGTTGCAATCTTGGTATGCCCCAGCATTTTACTCACCGTCTCAATAGGCACACCATTAGAAAGCATAACCGTAGTTGCAAAAGTATGCCTCGCCAAATGGAAAGTAATATTCTTCTTTATTCCGCAGATCGATGCGATTTCCTTCAGATAGGCATTAATTAACCTTCTGATTGGAAACCACCGGGAAAGACCGTATTATCCTTTCGGATTGCTTTTTGTGCGCCCACCTGGAGTTCCCTCCTATTGTCGGGACAGGCTTCTCGCCCAGGTGGGCTTAATGCAAAAAAGCAATCCTTTCGGATTGCTTTTTTGTGCGCCCACCTGGGCTCGAACCAGGGACCAAAAGATTATGAGTCTTCTACTCTAACCAACTGAGCTATGGGCGCTGCTAACTTTCGTTTTGCGCTTGCAATTTTACGCAAATCCCTTTGAATTCTAAAATAGAATTTAGGAAATATTCAATCCTGATTATTAAAGAGTCTGAACAGCATGATCTCAGGATTCTAATTCCGTATCATCCCTGATAACGTTCCCATTAATTTATTGACACGATGCAGCTATTTTTTCTAATTTAGCCCTCTATTAAGAGAACCTTTCCCCAATCTAATGATTAAGCTGTTTTGAGATATTTTTTCCTGTTCATTTTCCTCACTCTTTCCTTTCCACTTTATGCGCAAAAAATAAACAGCGCCTACAAGCTGCGCATTTCCGAATCAAAGTCTCCGGTAACCATCGATGGAGTAATCGATGAAGCAGCCTGGAAAGGAACCGATTCGGCGGCTAATTTTTTCATGGTTGGTCCGATGGATACCAGTTTTGCCAAGGTACTGACCGAAGTACGCATGACCTATGATGAGAATAATCTGTACATCGCTGCCACCTGCTTCCAGCCAAATGCAAAATCATATGCTGTGGAATCGCTGAGACGTGATTTTGCTTATACTAAAAACGACAATTTCATTGTAATCATTGATCCCTTCGACGATCAGACCAATGGTTTTCTTTTCGGGGTTAATGCTGCCGGTGCTCAGTGGGATGGCCTTATTTTTAACAGCAATGGCTATGATCTCAGCTGGGACAATAAATGGTATACGGTGGTCAAACATTATGATGACCGATGGGTCTTCGAAGCATCCATCCCATTCAAAACTATGCGGTTTAAAAAAGGCATCAAAACCTGGGGGATCAACTTCAGCAGGCTGGATATTAAAGTGCCTGAAAAATCTGCATGGGCTAAAATTCCGAGACAATTCAATGTTGCCTCACTGGCGTACACAGGAACGCTTGTCTGGGATAAGCCACCACCGGATGCCGGCACTAATGTATCAGTCATTCCTTATGTTCTTAGCGGATTAACTAAAGATTACAAGAACAATACGAATACAAAGTTTAGAAAAGAGATAGGCGCTGATGTAAAGATCGGGATCACTTCCTCGATGAACCTGGATCTCACTGTAAACCCCGACTTTTCACAAATAGAAGTGGATAAACAGGTGACCAACCTGGATCGTTATGAACTATTTTTCCCTGAACGGAGGCAATTCTTCCTGGAGAATGCAGACCTGTTTGCAAACTTCGGCTACTCAACGATAAGGCCTTTCTTTTCCCGCAGGATTGGGCTGGGCGTTCCCATCGAGTTCGGTGCACGCATGAGCGGAAGTCTCAATAAAAACTGGCGTATCGGCGCGATGGATATGCAGACTAAAGGTATTGATGGAACAGGTTTGCCGGTACAGAATTTTGCTGTTCTGGCCCTGCAGCGCCGGGTGTTTTCCCGGTCAAACATCCGTTTTATGTTTGTAAACAAGCAATCGGTCAATTATCAGCCGCAGCAGGATCCTTCAAAACCGGTTTTTAATTTATACAACCGGAATATCGGTCTTGAGTATAATCTCGCATCCGCAAATAACCGCTGGACAGGAAAATCGATGCTGGTCAAATCATTCAGCCCGGTTAAGAACAGCGATGACCTGGTTCATGCCGCTAATGTGCAATACACCAGTAAAAAATGGGTCCTGAACTGGCAGCATGAATATGTCGGCGAAAATTATACCGCTGAGGTGGGTTATGTCCCCCGCACCAATTATATTAAATTTAATCCAAAGTTAAATTATTTATTCTTTCCGAAAGGTGGTAAAATATTAAATCACGGGCCTGTTTTCAGCTCTACCTACTTTTTTAACAAATCACTTCGAAAGACTGATAATGAAACATCTTTGAGTTATAAATTCACTCACCGGAACCAAAGCACGTTTGAAGTATGGGGTTCGGATAATTACATCAGGCTGCTGAAACCCTTTGACCCGGTGAATACTGGCAAAGACACATTAGATGCCGGAACGGGACATTCATGGACAACCGGAGGCTTTAATTATGCATCGAAACCTCAGGAGTTATATACCTATACTTTTTCAGGACAATATGGTGGTTACTTCGCTGATGGCAACAGATTGAATTTAAGTGCAGATCTGGGCTACCGCTTTCAGCCTTTTGTAAACATCGCCATGAGCACAAGCTATAACCATATTGTATTGCCTCAACCCTGGGGTGTTACGAATTTCTGGCTTGTCGGTCCGAGAACTGATTTCACCTTCAGTAATAAATTATTTCTCACCACTTTCATTCAATACAACAATCAGCAAAAAAATCTGAATATAAACACCCGCTTTCAATGGCGCTATAAACCCGCCAGCGATCTGTTCCTGGTCTTTACGGATAATTACTACCCATCCCCCTGGTCCATACGTAACCGGGCGCTGGTGCTGAAATTTACGTACTGGTGGAATTAATCAGAGGAGTTATCTAACGGAAGACTTAATTATTTAACCATGTATTTACCTGATTTGAAATCGATTTCAGGAAATATTCAATTCTGCTTTATGCACCGCCATTAAATGGCTGGGTTCAGCAGAATTTTGAATCTGGAAATAGAATTTACTGCCCTTAGATAATTCACTCGTTGCCCAGATCTTACCTCTGTTTTTTTCAATAAAATCTTTGCATAAGAGAAGCCCAATTCCTGTTCCGCGCTCATTATCAGTACCTCTGGTTGTAAAAGTATCCATCTCAAATAATTTCTTAATGTCGCTTTCTGAAATCCCGATGCCCGTATCAGTAAAACTAATTATTGAAGTATTTCCATCTGTTTGAGAGCTCAGTGTGATATTTCCGCCCCGTTTGCAGAACTTGACAGCATTCGATATAAGATTTCTTATAATGAGCTGGATCATATCCTTATCGGCATAAACTATACAATCCACATCAATATTATTAACAACACGGAGTTCTTTTTCATTAATAACCGATTCATAAAGAGGAAGAATGCTTTCTGCTACCTCTTTCACCTTAAAATGGACCGGCTTTACCACTTCTCCATGGAGCTGACTCTTTGACCAAAAAAGAAGATTTTCCAATAAACCTGAAGTATATCCGATATTTTTCGACAATCTGGGGACCACTGATCTAAATTCATCTTCAGTAAGAATTCCCTCATTAAGCAATTTCATTATTTCATTTATACTGTTCAGGGGGCCCCGCAGATCATGGGAAATAATTGAAAAAAGACGGTCTTTCAACTTATTCAAGGTCCATAAATCAGCCGATTGAATGCGTAATTGCTCTTCAATAAGAATCCTTTCTGTGATGTCACGTACAAGTATGATCAGGCCGCTATATATGATATGCTCTTCAAAAAGTGGTGTAAGGTTGATTTCCAGCGACTTGACAGATCCATACATTTGCATATTTATATGCACCTGCCCGGAAATTCTTTTTTTAATAAGCTCATTAAGTTCGGTTTGTTCCGGAAATATCAACCCGAGATCTCTGCCAATGATATTTTTATCTTCAATTGCCAGTATTCTTTTAATGGCCCCGTTTAAATCGACTATCCTCTCCCGCGAATCAGTAACAATTAATCCTTCATTCATGGTCTCGAGGACCTTTTCCCTTGCAATAGGTATAATATCCAAAAGCCTGAACCGGACAAGTCCCACGCTGACTACAAGAACTGATACGGTAAAAGCAAAAGGCGTACTGTCTATATGGCCTAATGGCCTGTAGCCAAGCATGTAAACTATATTTGTAATCCAGGGAATGAATGTGGCAATCAGAATGATAAGCTTTTGTTTTTTAAAAAGCGGATCAGCTTTTTTATACTTGAAAAATAAGACCATTACACCCCAGCCAAGCATCGCATAAAAATAAGCGGTATGAATAATGTACCAGGGTCCGGTTACGATATTTAACAGCGGAATCATTCCTGAATCATCTAAGGAAACACTTTTATAATGAAGATGGTGCAGTTCATTAGTCCAGACCATCAAAAGCGTGATAAACGGAATTAAGAATATCAGTATAAGGCTTCTCGTGTTCAGCCATTTATCTTTACCGGTAAATTTTATGATAAAAAGTACCCAGAAGGCTAAAAAAAAAGAAATCCCCAGGTATTCGATCCTTACCCAGAACAACATTTGTTCCCTGGTAGTACTTGAGAGTACTAATCCATAACTTAAGGCCCAGATTGCAATGCCTAACATCATGAATCCAAACCAACGGACAACTATTACATATTTCCGAAAAATCCGGATACACATATATAGCGTAATCAACCCACATAAAATGAGTATGCTGGAGTAGATATTAGGACTAAAAGTCATGAATCAATCATTAATTCAAATTAAAAAAGATATTATTGCCTAAAAGTATAATATGTCACAATAAATATATGAATAAGATTAAAAATATAATCTTCGATTATGGTAACGTCATTTTCATGATCGACTTTAAACGTACCCAGCACACCTTTACCGAACTGGGTATAAAAAATATTGAACGCTTCTTTGCACATACCGGTCATGACCCGATTTTTGATGAATTTGAACAAGGAAACATCTCTGCTGCGGAATTCAGAGATGGCATCCGGCGCATAACTGAAAGACCCGGACTGACAGATGATCAGATAGATAATGCCTGGAACACACTTCTGATTGGCGTACCGCCGGTCAATCATGAGATACTTTTGAGAGCGAAAAAAAGATACCGGACTTTTCTGCTTAGTAATACAAATGAGATCCATTACAAGTGGATCATGAATTATTTGAAAGAGGAACTTCATATCGCTTCGAACTCGGTATTTTTTGAAAAGGATTATTATTCCCACCTGCTGAAAATGCGGAAACCCAATGCAGATATATTTGAATTCGTACTTGGAGAAAACAATCTGGTGGCTTCCCAAACCCTATTCATTGACGACAGCCCTCAGCACATAAAAACTGCCGCAGCGCTTGGCCTGCAAACCCATTTACTTACATCCGAAGAAACTCTAGAAAGTTTTATGTATTCTTTCGGTTTATTAGAAAAATAAAGCCGGCAAGCACAATAAAATTATAAGGTTTCAATTTACCAAAAAAAACATTTTGAAATCAGCCATGTTATTATGATATGGCAGATCCAATAGAACAACCGACTATGGTGGAAACACTGAATCAATTGAAAGCGGAAGGCTTTACACATGATTTCAATATCCACAACAATCAGTTTAAGAGCGGAGATATCACTTTAAGTCCCAATGAATTCGAAATCGTTAAAGTTTACCGTTTTGAAGGCATGAGTGATCCCGATGATAATTCCGTACTCTACGCAATAAAATCCCTTCACAATGATGTTAAGGGCACCTTTGTTAATGCGTATGGGATATATGCAGATGATATCTCGGAAGACCTTCTCAGAAAACTGAATGCTCCTATTCCTGGGTAGTTAGTCTACGCCGCTTTTTCTCTTTCGCGATCAAGCTGAGCTCACGACCCATCTGCCCGGCTACAGAAGTATTTTCCTCCGCCCTTCTAAACAGGTAAGGCATTACCGCTTCGATGGGTCCGTAAGGAACATATTTTGCCACATTATATCCGGCAGCAGCCAGATTAAAGCTAAGATTGTCACTCATGCCAAGCAACTGAGAGAAATACACATGCTTATGATCATGGGCTACCTGTTTTTGATCCAGCAGTTCAGCCAATACCCGGCAGCTCTCCTGATTATGTGTACCAGCAAGAAATGCTGTTGAACCGATCCTGCTAATGCAAAAGCGCATTGCTTCGTCATAATCCCTGTCAGTAGCCGCCTTATTTTCATGAATTGGTGAGGGATAATTATTATCCAATGCCCGCTGACGTTCAATTTCCATGTATGCCCCGCGGACCAGTTTAGCCCCGAGCATAAAATGCCCGCTTTCGGCCCGTTGAATGTCGGTTATAAGCGATGCCAGCTTATCTTTCCTGTAAAGCTGGTAGGTATTATAAACAATCGGCTTATCCGTATTATATCTGCGCATCATGTCCATTACAAGTGCATCTATCGTGTTCTGTATCCAGCTTTTTTCGGCATCTATCATCACAGTGATCCCCATCCGGTGAGCGATCTCACAGATCTGGTTCACACGGCTTTGCATCCTTTGAAACTCTGCTTTTTCTTCCTCATTTAAGGTTTCCCCGGCATCCATCTTTTCAAGCAAAGCGAACCTGCCTAATCCCGTTGGTTTAAATACCGCAAATGGTATTCGGTTATCGCCGTCTGCACGGATGATTGTCCGCATGATCTCTTCACAGGTTTCATCAAATACCTTTTCATCATCCTCTCCTTCAATTGAATAATCGAGTATCGAACCTACACCGCCCATGTCCAGCTGCTTAACCGTTTTTTCACATTCTTCAATGGTCTCACCACCGCAGAAATGCCTGAAAATGGTGGCTTTAATCAGTGACTTTATCGGCAAACCGATCTTCATTGAAAAATTAGTGATTGGCAGCCCGATCTTCGTCAGGAAATTATTACTCATGATCTTAAACAGCCAGTAGGCACGTTCAATATCTGCATTTGTTTTGCCGCGAAACGCGATCTCTGTATTATCAAAAGACAAGGTCTTACTCTTAGGCTGGGAGCTCATGAAATTGGTTAGTGAATTGGCTGGGTAAAGATAGAAATTATTAGAGATTTACATACGAAAGGTAAATTTTGTAAGTTTGCAATATGCAGGATTTTATATTAGAAGGAGATTATATCCAATTGATACAATTGCTCAAAGCTACTCACCTTGTACAAAGCGGCGGCGAAGCACAAATGGTGGTATTAGAGGGGCTTGTAAAACATAACGGAGAAGTAGATCTTCGCAAGCGATTAAAGGTCAGAAGAGGTGATATAATTGAATTTAACGGAAAAAAAATACAAGTGAAATGAAACCCATTGAAAGTCTGCACTACTCCATCTTTTTTGAAAACAGTCTTCAGGAATTAGATAAATTTCTCACCGAAAAAAAATACAGCAAGGTTTTTATATTGGTTGACTCAAACACTGAAATTCATTGCCTGCCTTTACTTGAAAGTGCATTAACAAATAAGGACTACGACCTTATTGAGATCACGCCCGGTGAAGAGAACAAAAATATTGACTTCTGTATTGGCATCTGGAGAATGCTTCTCGATTTCGGTGCTGACAGGAACAGCATCCTTATCAACCTTGGCGGAGGGGTACTGACTGATATGGGAGGCTTCGCAGCCTCTACCTTCAAGCGCGGGATCGACTTTGTTCAGGTACCCACTACCCTATTGTCGCAGGTTGATGCCTCGGTGGGGGGCAAAACGGGGATCGACATGGACCATGTCAAGAATATCATCGGAACCTTTACACAACCAAAAGCTGTGTTCATCAATACAGATTTTTTAGCTACGCTGGATGAGCGTGAGATTCGCTCAGGCTTTGCGGAGCTTATTAAACACGGAATGATCTATGATGCCTCATTATTCAGGCAGCTTAAAGACATAAAGCCTTCTCAAATCAGTCCCGGGCTCATTTATCGCTCAATTGAAATAAAGAACGAAGTAGTTAAAGCGGACCCATATGAAAAAGGATTGCGAAAGATCCTGAACTTCGGTCATACAATCGGCCATGCTCTTGAGAGTTATTCCTTAATTCACGATAAAGTGCCTCTTTTACACGGTGAAGCAATTGCCATAGGTTTTATTTGTGAAGCATACCTTTCAGCAAAGATCAGCGGTCTGAAACAGGAAGAGCTTTCTGAAATCGTGGATACATTGAAAGCGACCTATCCGGCATATTCTATAAAACTTTCAAGCTATCCGGATTTACTGGAGATCATGAAGAACGATAAGAAAAACAATGCTGGACAGATCAGTTTTTCCCTGCTTTCGGAGATCGGCAAATGTGGCTTCGATACTTTTTGTTCAGAGGCTGATATTTTTGAAAGCCTGGATTATTACATGACTTACGAAATCACCTAACCGAGCGGAAAGTCGATTTCGTCAGTCACACCTTTCAAAGCGACTGACGAATTTATCTTGTATGACGGATAAGTAAATTCTTAAGTCTATCTAAACTAATCAAAAAAATCAATAATTTAACAACAGAAAAGCCCTTAAAAGGAAGAATTGGTGAAATTTAGGGCATGTCATAAAAATAATTTAACTTTTTCATTGACAGAATTAAATTTTGTGCTACATTTGGGAACAAGAAACATGAAAATTACAAGCACATATTACTTCGCCTATTTTTACTATCACAGTAAAAGCGGGGATCATATGCAATAATCTTAGTAAGAAATAGCAAAAAGTCCCTGCCCACCAGCAGGGACTTTTTTATTTAATAACAAAATGCAAAAAAAGAGAGTAGCAATTCAGGGTATCCGGGCGTCCTTCCATGAAGAGGCGGCATTTAAGTTCTTCGGTACTGATATCGAAACAGTTGAATGCGACTCTTTCAAACAAACCTGCGAGGTTCTGAAGCAGAAAAAGGCTGATTATGTAGTTATGGCCATTGAAAATTCAATTGCCGGAAGTTTATTACCTAATTATAGTCTCCTGAGAGAATATAATTTCCCAATCATTGGCGAGGTTTACCTGCCGATACAATTGCATCTGCTCGCCCTCCCCGGAGTCAAGTTTGAAGACATTAAATATGTACAATCCCACCCGATAGCTATCCGTCAGTGCAGCGATTTTTTTGACGAATTTCCTCATTTACAGGTTATAGAAGGCAGCGACACCGCAGCATGTGCAAAGAAGATCCGCGAAGAAAACCTAACGGACACGGTAGCAATAGCCAACCAGCTTGCGGCAAAACTGTATGACCTGGAGGTTATGGAAAGAAGGATAGAATCAAACAAAAAGAATTACACCCGCTTTTTGATCCTGACAGATAAGCCCTCAGAAGCAAAAGATATCAACAAGGCATCTTTGAGTTTCCAGGTTGGAAATTCTGTTGGATCACTGGCAGCAGTCCTTAATATTCTGGCCGACCAGCAGATCAATCTTAGCAAGATCCAGTCGATGCCGGTACTGGGAAAACGAAATGAATACAACTTCTACGTAGATATAGAATGGAAAAACCAGGCTGACTATGATTCTGCCATCCGTAAAGTATTAAAGCATACGGTCAACTTTACGATCATGGGTGAATACCAGAAAAATGATAAGGTCTGAGAAGAAATTGAATTGAGAAAAATTAACATAAAATAAAAACCCCAGCTTTTTGCTATTCTGAGAGCCCCTTTCAATAAAGCACATGGCAAAAATTTAAAAAGAATGAAACTAAATTTAAAATTACAGCCAATCAATACCTGGCTGAAGCTAAGCAGCGAGCCTTTATTAATTGCAGGACCCTGCAGCGCTGAAACAGAAGATCAGCTATTGGCTACGGCTCATTTACTTGCAAAAACAGGAAAAGTTTCTGTTTTAAGAGCCGGAATATGGAAACCACGTACCCGTCCGGGAGAATTCGAAGGAGTTGGAAGTATCGGCTTAACCTGGTTAAAGCGTGCTAAGGAAGAAACCGGACTGCCAACCGCGGTTGAAGTTGCAACTGCAAAGCATGTGGAAGAGGCACTGGCTGCCGGAGTGGATATACTTTGGATAGGAGCACGTTCAACAGTAAATCCCTTCACTGTTCAGGAAATAGCTGATGCACTTAAAGGTGTGGATATCCCCGTTATGGTTAAAAACCCGATAAATCCTGATCTGCAATTGTGGATTGGAGCATTAGAACGGATCAATAATGCGGGCATTACCAAGCTTGCTGCGATACACCGCGGATTTTCATCTTATGAAAAAACAGCTTTCCGCAATGAACCAATGTGGGAACTTGCTATACAGCTAAAAACTATCTGTCCCGAGCTTCCTATTATCAATGATCCAAGCCATATCTGCGGAAACCGTGAACTTATCCAGTATGTGGCACAGAAAGCGCTTGACCTTGATATGCAAGGCTTAATGATCGAATCGCATATGAACCCTTCGATAGCCTGGACTGATGCCAAACAGCAATTAACACCAGCTGCATTAGCAGAATTAATGGACCACCTGACCTTGCGTAAGCCTGAGATCAAGGATAAAGCATTTACCGATAAGCTTGCCGATCTTCGTGCAAATATTGATAAAATTGACGATCAGATCATCCAGAAAATTGCCGAAAGAATGCAGGTAGTTCAGAAGATCGGTGAATATAAACGCGATAATGGCGTAACTATCCTTCAGGTAAACC
>CAYHRC010000052.1:0-12006 GCA_964358565.1 uncultured Sphingobacterium sp.
AATAAAAATGGATCCTGGGTTGCCATGACCTTTGATGACAAGGGGAGGATGATTGCATCTGATCAGGACGGATATTTATATCGCGTCACAATTCCACCTATTGGTACGGATTCAGCCAAATCAAAAGTATATGTAGAAAAACTGGAGATTAAAATTGCGGGTGATACATCTAAAGTTAAGATAAAAATGGGCTTTGCTCATGGCTTGTTGTATGCATTTAACAGTCTTTATGTGATGGTTAACCATAAAAGTGATACAACCATGGCGCAGGGGAGTGGTCTTTACCGCCTTCAGGATACGGACAACGATGATCAGTTCGATAAAATCACTTTACTTAAAGAGTTGATAACCCCTGGAGGGGAGCATGGACCTCACAGTATTGTATTGGGTCCTGATAAAAAATCCATATATGTTATTGCCGGGAATTTCACAGAAATCCCCAAAATGGATTCTTACCGCGCACTTCCGGTTTGGCAGGCGGATAATTTACTGCCATTAATAAAAGACCCTAACGGGCATGATAATAAGGTGAATATACATGGAGGATGGATTGCAAAAATTGATCCTGCCGGAACTAATTGGGAGTTGATAAGTTCAGGTTATCGCAATCCTTTTGACCTGACGTTTAACGATGCCGGTGATATGTTTACGTATGACTCAGATATGGAATGGGATATTGCAATGCCATGGTACAGACCAACCCGGATTAACCATGCAACCAGCGGCAGTGAATATGGATGGCGTCCGGGCACTCAAAAATGGTCACCTGCTTACCCGGATAATTTACCGGCAGTATTAAATGTTGGTCAGGGGTCTCCTACCAGTTTCTTTAATGGGCAAAATGCCCGGTTCCCGGAGAAATACCGCCGGTCTCTTTTCGCCTTTGACTGGAGTTTCGGTATTATTTATGCCATTCAATTGCTTCCGGATGGATCTTCCTATAAGGCGAAAGCTGAAGAATTTATTTCCGGATCCCCTTTGCCTTTAACCGATGGTATTATTGGACCGGATGGCGCCCTTTATTTTCTAACAGGCGGACGTAAACTGGATTCAGATCTTTACCGCGTTTATTATGGCGACAATACTTTGCCAAACGCGCCATTGGCTTCAAATAATAATTCAGCCGCCGTTGTTCAGGCCCGTAAGATCAGAAAACAATTGGAAGAATTTCACGGAAAGCCGGATGCTACAGCGCTTAACATAGCCTGGCCTTACTTAAAAAGCAGCGACCGGTTTATACGTTTTGCTGCAAGAATTGCTGTAGAACATCAACCGGCAAGCAAATGGCAGGAACGTGCCTTGACAGAAAAAGATCCGCAAATATTAACTCAGGCGATCATCGCATTGGCGAGAAATGGCGATCAAAGCCTGAAGAGCCGGATGTTAAACTCTCTGATGACTGTTAATTATAAGCAACTATCTGAACCTCAACAAATAGATCTTTTAAGGGCATTTGAACTTACATTTTCACGGATGGGACAACCGGAGGCGACTCAAAAAGACCGGATAATTTCGTACCTTAATCCTAACTATCCGGCCAAAACCAATGAATTAAACCGGTCGTTGAGTAAAATATTGGTCTTTATTCAGGCCCCTCAGGTGGTAGCAAAAACCCTTGCTCTAATTGATATAGCAAAAGATGATGATGCAGGACAAAAAACCTTTTCCAATTCCTCAGATCTGATCTTTAGAAATCCGCAATACGGGCTGGATATAGCCGGGATGCTATCAAAAACACCGCCTGCCCAGCAAATTTACTATGCAACAGTATTAAGTGAAGCGAAAACCGGCTGGACTCCGGAAATACGTGAAAAATATTTTAAATGGTTTTATTCTGCCTTTGGTTTTAAGGGGGGTAATAGTTATATCGGTTTTATTGATAAAGCCAGAAAAATGGCCCTGGCAAATGTTCCTGAAGATAAAATGGAACATTATAATACCATTTCAGGAAATGCTTTGTTATCCAGTACCGGAATGAAATTGGCCAACGTAGGCAGTCCTAAAGGTCCTGGGAAAACCTGGAAAATGGAAGACGGGCTATCTGTCGTACAAAAAGACTCAACTAACAGGGATTTTGAGCAGGGGAAAATGATGTTTGCGGCTAATCTGTGTAGTGCCTGCCATGGAATGCGCGGCGAAGGCGGCGCTGTTGGTCCCGATCTGACTCAATTGGGAACCCGTTTTTCTTCCAGGGACATTCTTGAATCAATTCTTGAGCCCAGTAAGGTCATATCGGATCAATATGCAGCTACCGCTTTCTACTTAAAAGATGGCAGCTCGATATTTGGAAGGCTTAAAAACGAAGACAAGGATAAATATTACATTTCTCAGAATCCATTTGCTCCACAAACACTTCGGGAGATTTTAAAGAAGGATGTTTCGAGAACCAGAATTTCTGAGGTATCTATTATGTATACGGGCATGATCAATAGATTAAATGCAGAAGAGTTTAAAGATTTAATGGCATATCTGATTGCGGGAGGCAATAAAGACCATGAGGTGTATAAACCAAAAAGTAAGTAAATATAATTTACACTTAATAAATAAGGAGAAAATAGATTAGATGCATCAGGCCTGGAGCGATAAAATATCCAATCCCGCCCAATTGGGTGGGATTGAAACCTCTGTAATAGATAATGGTGCAGGCCGCGGAACCCGTATTGCATGGATAAATACCGGAACCGGGCTTCGCTACAAAGTGGTAATCGACCGGGCCATGGATATCGCCGATGCATTTTATATGCAGCATAGCCTGGCCTGGTTGAGTCATTTAGGTATAACCCCTCCTCAACCATTTTCAAACAGGGGAACTGATTGGATCAGGACTTTTGGTGGCGGATTGGTAGTTACTTGCGGATTGAGCCATGTTGGCGGTCCTGAAGAAGATGAATTTGGCGGACGTGGCCTTCATGATCAAATAAGCAATATCCCGGCAGCAATAGAATCCATCATACAACCGGATCCTTTGGCAGGAAAAATGGAAATGAGTATTACCGGGATAATCAGACAATCGCAACCGCTGGGTATTCGACTGGAATTACGGCGTACAATATCGGCGACTCTGGGAAAAGCGTCCATCCGGATCCATGATGAGGTTATCAACAGAGGCAATACAGTTGCACCGCACATGCTGTTGTACCACTGTAATTTTGGCTGGCCTTTAATTGACGAAGGAACGGAAATCATTTGGCAGGGTAACTGGAAACCGCGCGATGGCAATCTAAATAAAATATTCAGGGAAGGAAATGATTTTCATAAATGCCCGGCTCCTTTAGATGATCATCAGGATGGAGGGGAAGAAGCTGCTTTTATAGATATTCCCGCTGATAGTTCCGGTTATTGTCATTGTGGTATATACAATGCAAAAATTGGCATAACCATCGCTTTGCGATTTAAGAAAGAACAACTGCCCTGGTTAACCAACTGGCAGCATTTTGGGAAAGGCGAATATGTAATAGGGCTTGAACCCGGAACAAATCCACCTGTTGGGCAAGCGAAAGCCCGCGAACAGCATGAATTGATACAACTGGCACCGGGGGAAAGCAGAAAATACGACTTAGAGATGGAAGTTTTAAATAATAAATAGAAGAGCAGGAAAATTAAAAATTGAGCTAATTACAAACCAATTTACAAATAAACTGAAATATGAGCTTAGCAGAAAAAGCATTAGAGCAAGGTAAAGGAATTTTGCGTTTGGCTCCTACCTGGGTGCCACGGTCATTTTGTGTTCCGGGGCGAAGAATTAAATTACACCCGGATGATTATTACGTACTGGGAGGCCAGCGCGGAGGCATTGATGAACGATGGTTGTCTTCTACTACTCCGGCAAAAAACGGCCCCCTGACCGGCGAAAATGAGGGCTTAAGCGCCGTGGTTTTCAATGATGGGACAAAAGAAGAACAAATTTTATTGAAAGATGCCATTGATGAGCTTAAAGGCGCTTTAATTGGAGCTCGTTTATGGAATGACCATGGCAGCTGGCCGATGTACTCTAAATTTTTTGACAATATGGGGCCTCTTCCGCATCATATTCATCACAATGATGAGCATGCGGCGAAAATTGGTCAGAAAGGTAAACCTGAAGCTTATTATTTCCCACCTCAACTAAATAATCACGGCGGGGATTTTCCTTATACATTTTTCGGAATTGCTCCGGGTACAACTAAAGAACAGATTCGCGAATGTTTGGTGAATTTTACCAAAGGCGATAATAAGCTAACGAACTATTCACAGGCATTTCGTCTGGAGCCGGGCACGGGTTGGGATGTACCTCCGGGAATGCTCCATGCACCGGGAAGTATGTGTACTTATGAGCCTCAAAAGGCATCGGATGTTTTTGCGATGTACCAATCATTGGTTAATGAAGCTATTATTCCCGAAGAATTGTTGTGGAACGGTACCCCGGAAGATAGAAAAGGTGATTTTGACCAATTGATGGAAGTTATAGATTGGGATTTAAACGTTAATCCTAATATTTTAGAAACCCGTTTTATGCTCCCTAAACCTGTAAAAGCTGTTGAAGAAATGGAAGCTGAAGGATATATCGAAAATTGGGTGTGCTATAGATCTGATGCATTTAGCGCCAAAGAATTAACCGTATTTCCTGGGCAAACTGTAAGCATAAAAGATAGCGGTTGCTATGGAATGATTGTGATGCAGGGACATGGGAAATTTGGTGTTTGGGACATTGAGACACCTGCTTTGATCCGTTACGGGCAATTAACCAATGATGAATTTTTTGTAAGCGAGACAGCAGCATTGGAAGGTGTTACCATTAGCAATCCTTCAGCAACAGATCCAATTGTAATACTTAAACATTTTGGTCCTGGAAATCCAGATCTTGTTTTGTAATTAATGTGAATTTAATATCCTGAATAATTTTTTGAATATGACTGAGAATAATTATCCTAAACTTCACAACGCTACCTGGCCTGGTATTGTGGGGAAAGGTCCGGATTCAGAACCACCTGTTTCATTGGATAAAATGCTGGAAATGACAGCTGCTGCCGAAGTAGACGGTATTAAATTTGACGGGGTGGATATTGGCCTTTTTGATCCTTCCATCAACCTGGATGATTTGGATGGCATTCAAATTTTGGCTGACAAAGTAAGCGCCCACAACCTGGTAATTGGCAGTTTGGTCGCTCCTATATGGGGCGGACCAGCCATGGGTAGCAAAGAGGACCGGGCAAATTTTGTTGAGCAGGTTCGTAAATCATGTATTTATGGCAAGAAATTGAAAGAATTAGGTATTCGTCCTTATGGCGTAATCCGTATTGATTCAGCAAGTAGTACTGAAAGCTGGGCTGCTGATCCGGTTAACAATACTAAACTGATTGCCCAAACATTCCGTGAAGCCTGTGATGTTGCTGCCGACTATGGGGAAAAATTGGCTGCGGAAGGGGAGATCTGCTGGGGCGGAATGCACAGTTGGAAAACTATGCTTGATACCCTGGAAGCAGTGGATCGTCCGAATATTGGTTTCCAGGCAGACATGTCCCATACTTTTTTATACCTGCTGGGATACAATGCACCGGAGCACCGGATCCTGCCTCTTGATTTTGAGTGGAATGATCGCGAAGCATTGACAGAAGGACTTAAAAAATTAACTGCCGCACTTCGTCCATGGACCATTGATTTTCACGTAGCTCAGAATGATGGAACAGCTTATGGAACTGGTTCGCACGATAAAACAGGAAGACATTGTTTGCCAAATGATCCCAACGGAAAACTGGATATCGCAAAAGATGCGGGCTACTGGCTTCGTGACGAAAAAGGAGAACTTACAAAAGCGTTTAAACATATTTGCTGGGATGGCTGTATGTTCCCGAATGAGGTGTTATATCAGCAAAAAACATGGAATGATATTTTGGCGACTATGATCAAAGTGCGGGAGTTACATGGCTGGTATGAAGCGGTTTAATTGAAGATTTTGAATAGAATAAAATGAGCAATAAAACAGAATTAAGAATAGGTTTAATTGGATGTGGCTTTATGGGTCGAACCCATTCCAATGGATATAAGCGTATTGGTGATTTCTTTCCTGAATTGAAATATCGTCCGGTATTGAAAACAGTTTGTTCGCGTAACAAAGACAAAGTTCAGGCATTTGCTGACCAATGGGGTTACGAGTCTGTTGAAACTGATTGGAAGGCTGTCATCGCCCGGGATGATATTGACGCTGTCGATATCTGCACACCCAATAACATGCATGCGGAAATCGCCATCGCTGCTGCCCGGGCAGGCAAAATGATCCTCTGTGAAAAACCGCTTGCCCGAACTTTAGAAGAAGCGAAATCCATGGTGGAGGCTATTGAGAAGGCCGGTGTTAAGAACACGGTTTGGTACAACTACCGTCGTGTTCCGGCTGTTACTTTGGCCAAACAAATTATTGATTCCGGCAAGTTGGGACGGATATTTCATTACCGGGCCAACTTTCTGCAGGACTGGACAATCAGTGCTGATCTGCCGCAAGGAGGTGAGGCGTTATGGCGCCTGGATGCAGACGCGGCTGGATCTGGTGTGACAGGTGACCTTCTCGCCCATTGTATTGACACGGCCATGTGGATGAATGGTAGCATCAGGGATGTTTCTGCCGTTACTGAGACCTTCATTAAAGAACGCATGCATCAGCTAACCGGTCAGGTGCAAAAGGTTGGTATTGATGATGCCTGCATTTTTCACTGTCATTTCGAGAACGGATCGTTAGGCCTCTTTGAGTCTACGCGCTATGCCCGCGGACATAAGGCCTTATACACCTTTGAAATAAACGGTGAAAATGCTTCCATTCGCTGGGACCTGCACGATTTAAACCGTCTGGAATATTTTGATCATGCGGATGATTCCACTGTTCGCGGTTGGCGCTCGATCCATGTCACCGATAGCGACCATCCCTATATGAATAGATGGTGGGTTCCCGGGCTATCTATAGGTTATGAACACGCATTTGTGCATCAGGCCGCTGATTTCCTTAAAAGCCTGGAAACAGGAGAACCATGTTCACCTACCTTCAAAGATGCACTTGAAACACAGAAAGTTTGCCAGGCGGTGCTTGACTCAGCTGCTTCCAGAAGTTGGAAAGATACAGGGGTTTTGGCTAACAGCATTTAGTTCTGTTTCTTATTCTGTATTTAATACGCCGATCCTGTGAGCATGAAAAGGAATATGAATAACATTATATAAAATCAATAAACCATTTATTTAATCATTTACGTCCATGCACAATAAAATTAAAGCATTTCTGGGGTTATTCTCAATTTGTAGTCTGCTCTTATTTCTGATCCTTATCAGCTGCAAAACATCCGGCTTAAATCATAACAGAAGCGGTTTTGTACAAATATTTGATGGTAAAACACTAAATGGCTGGGAAGGAGATCCTGCTTATTGGAGGGTAGAGAATGGTAATTTAGTTGGAGAAATTACTCCTGCTACTCTTCTGAAGCGTAATTCATTCATCATGTGGCGGGGAGGTATGCCGGCCGACTTTGAACTGACCTTAGAATTTAGAATTACTAAAGCTGGAAATAGCGGGATTAATTATCGTAGTGAGGAGTTAAAGGACATGCCATATGCTTTAAAGGGATATCAGGCTGATATAGATGGTGCAAATCGTTACACCGGTCAAAACTATGAAGAACGCGGGAGAACAACTTTGGCATATCGTGGACAAAAAGTAATAATAAAAGAGCAGAATGAACCAAAATTACAAGGATCAGTACAATCTAAAATTAAAAATAATGCCTGGACTGAGTCAATTGTAACAGGATCCTTAGGTAATTCGGATTCATTACGGAATCATATTAAAAGTGAAGATTGGAATGAATGCCATTTAATTGTAAGGGGTAATCATTTGCAACACTATATTAATGGTATTTTAATGAGCGACGTAACAGATAATGATAAAGTGAATGGGAAGTTAAAGGGGGTATTAGGCGTACAGGTACATGTTGGCCCTCCCATGAAGGTTGAGTACCGCAACATTATGATTAAACAATAAATCGAATTGCTGAGTTAAAAAGGCTAAAAAAATGAATTTTAATTTAAATAAATGCTTGTTTTCACTTAAGCTGGCAGGTCTCTTGTTTTCAACCATGATGGTTATGAAAGCCTGCAGTTCAGCCTCCTCTCACCAAGTTTACAATATAACAGATTCTCTTCTTACTGAAAGCCAGAAACGTTTGCCTGAAAATGCCTTAAAGGGTCTTTTAGTAGTACCAGGGTTAAAAGTTCAAACCATGGCGACCGAACCAACCTTAATAAACCCTACGAATATTGATGTTGACGAAAGAGGAAGAATTTGGGTAACTGAAGCATATAATTATCGTTTCCAGATTAACAATAATAAAGCAAGGCCAGAAGGAGACCGAATCCTAATCCTGGAAGATAAAGATGGTGATGGGCGTACAGAGATAAGCAAGGTATTCTACCAGGGGCCAGAAATTAATGCTCCTTTGGGTATTTGTGTGTTAGGGAATCGGGTTCTTGTATCACAAAGCCCTTATGTTTGGGCTTTTTATGACGATAATGGGGATGACAAAGCGGATCGGAAAGAAATACTGTTCCAGGGAATAGGCGGAGAACAGCATGATCACGGCATGCATACTTTTACTTTTGGCCCTGATGGTAAATTATATTTCAATTTTGGAAACGCAGGTTTAACGCTTAAAGATAAAAACGGCAAGGTAGTATTAGATCAGGATGGTGACGAAATTGGTCCGAATAAGTACCGGGAGGGCATGGTATTTCGCTGTAATCCGGATGGTTCTAATGTGGAATGCCTTGGACACAATTTTAGAAATAACTATGAACTGGCAGTGGATAGTTATGGCACCATTTGGCAAAGTGATAATGACGATGATGGGAACCGCGGTGTACGGATTAACTACGTGATGGATTATGGCAATTATGGTTATAAAGACGAAATGACTGGTGCTGGATGGCAGGCAAAACGAACAAATCTTGAAGATTCCATTCCTCTGCGTCACTGGCATCTTAATGATCCGGGTGTTGTGCCAAATCTTTTACAAACAGGCGCAGGTTCTCCTACCGGGATGGTGGTTTATGAAGGTTCCTTATTGCCCCTGCAATTTCAAAATCAAATGATACACTCCGATCCCGGGCCGAATGTTGTCCGTTCGTATCCTGTTAAGAAACAAGGTGCAGGTTATAGCGCTGAAATTGTAAACATATTAAAAGGAGAGAACGATCAATGGTTTCGTCCTGCCGATGTATGTATTGCTCCTGATGGTTCCCTGATTGTTGCCGACTGGTATGATCCGGGCGTAGGTGGTCACCGCGTTGGTGACCTGCAGCGTGGGCGCATTTATCGAATTGCACCTGATGTTTCTATATACAAAGTTCCTGCTCAGGATTATACAACACCTTCCGGAGCTATCATCGCTTTACAAAATCCGAATCTTGCAGTTCGGCGACATGCCTGGATAGCTTTACAGGAAATGGGTGTAAAAGCAGTTCCTGAACTTGAAAAATTATGGCGTTCAGCTCCGAATCCTCGTATGCGTGCAAGGGCTTTTTGGGTATTAGTAAATATGCCAAAAGGCGGGGAATATATCAATGAAGCCATTAAAGATAGTAATCCAGACTTAAGAATGACTGGCTTAAGAGCTGCCCGCCAATTAAATGCTAACGTAATTGGTTTGGTGAGAAAATTAGTAAACGATAAGGATCCACAAGTGCGAAGGGAATGTGCGATAGCTCTTAGACACAATCAAACACCTGAGGCTGCAAAGTTATGGGCTACACTTGCAATCCAGAATGATGGCAAAGACAGATGGTATCTGGAGGCATTAGGTATTGGAGCGGATAGGCAATGGGACAGTTTTTTTGAGGCTTATCTAAAAAGCGTAAAAAATCCTTTACTAAATGCCGGAGGGAGGGATATTATATGGCGTGCCCGTACTGATAAGGCTCTTCCCTTTCTTGCAAAACTTGCTTCCGATCAAAATGTTGACCTGAAATCACGGTTAAGGTATTTCCGTGCATTTGACTTTAATACCGGATCAGGAAAATCAAAGTTTCTGTTGAAGATGATAGAAGACAACTCCAGCAACGATCTTGAATTTAACAGATTGGTTTTACATCACCTGAATCCTGAAGAAGCTCGTCAATCTGTAGTTGCAAACAAAGCCATTAAGGATGTTGTGCAATCTCTTTCAGGTAAACCGGAATATATAGACCTGGTTAGGCAATACGAGTTAAAAAGTGAAATTTCTAAACTCCTGGACCTTGTTATAGCGAAAGCAAACGAGCCTATAGGGGTTGATGCAGTAAGATTGTTGCTTGAATTTAAAGGAGCCCCGCTTGTACGCAATGTAATAATGAGTAAAGATTTAAATAAAACTATCGCAGTTTTGACAGCGATAGGTAGTGTGGGAAATACGGAGTCGATCGATATTTTGGAGAGTGTGGCCTTATCCAGCTCCTATAGTAGCCCTATTCGTCAAAAAGCCGCTGAAATGATTGGCAAAAGCCGGAGCGGAGAGGATCGGGCGCTGGAATTGTTGCGAAATAAAAAAGTGCCAACTGAGTTTGTGCCGTCTGTTGTTGCAGGTTTAAATGGAAGCCGGCGTAAAGCGGTTTACAATGAAGCATTAACTTTTTTACCAGGAACAGTAAAAGCAGTGAATGAAAAGGAAGTGCCAGTCCTGAATGAATTGCTTGCCATGACAGGCAATGCTAAAAATGGTGCTGCAGTATTTAAAAGATCCTGTTTTGTCTGTCATCAGGTAAATGCGGATGGCTTTGATTTTGGCCCGAAGTTAACAGAAATTGGTACCAAGCTCCCAAAAGAAGGGTTGCTGGATGCCATCGTTCGCCCTTCTGCAGGCATTAGCTTTGGATTTGAAACCTGGCAGATTGATATGAAGGATGGGTCAAATCTTATGGGCATCATCGCCAGCAGAACAGAAACAGATATTGAGCTTAAATACCCGGGGGGTGCAACTCAGAAGATCAAAACAAATAATATTAAAATGATAAAGAATTTACCTGAATCGATGATGCCAAAGGGGGATGAAACGTTGACAAAACAGGAACTGGCAGATCTGATTCAGTATCTTTCTTTGTTAAAGAAAAAGGGATGATCGGCTGTTAGGTAGAGCCAAAACAACCCGCTCTGTCTGGGTCTATAAACTTTTTCAAATGCTGATTAGGAGGTAAAAATGTTTATGTCATGATAAATATGGTTAACTCAACGACATTTTAGCGTAACCCGATTATTTAATTTGGTATTTGTTTAACTTCTGAATGGTCGAACCTATGCTTAGCTGCTAAGGGGACCATTTTTTAAACTTTAATAACCCAATGAATTGATCAATTTTAGCAGTGGTCAATATTAAAAGAGTCTTATGAACAGAAAACTAAGAATGGGAATGGTTGGCGGAGGCAAGGATGCTTTCATTGGTGCTATTCATCGGATCGCTGCCAACATGGATGGCCTGGTTGAGCTCGTATGCGGAGCGCTAAGTATTGACCCTGATATTGCACGCGATAGCGGGCGGGACTTGTTTTTGCCTGAAGAAAGGATCTATCTCACCTTTGAAGAGATGATTGAAAAAGAGAGCCTGCTTCCTGAAGATCAGCGAATGGATTTTCTTACAATTGTCACACCCAATTTTGCCCATTTTGCGCCTGCAATGATGGCGCTCGACTATGGATTTCATGTAGTGATTGAAAAACCTATTGCCTTTACACTTGATGAAGCCAAGCAGCTGAAACAAAAAGTAGAAGCTACAGGCCTCCTTTTGCTGCTTACCCATACCTATTCGGGTTACCCGATGGTGAAACAGGCCAAACAAATGATAAAAGAGGGCGCTCTGGGTAAGATCCGGAAAATTTATGTGGAATATCCCCAGGGATGGTTAAGCCGTTTATCCGAACGGGAAGGTAATGCCCAGGCAGCATGGAGAACAGATCCCAAAAAATCGGGAAAGAGTGGCAGTATGGGAGACATCGGAACCCATGCGGCTCATCTTGCCGAATATATTT
>CAYHRC010000053.1:0-11927 GCA_964358565.1 uncultured Sphingobacterium sp.
AAATGTCAGGCAATGAAGTTTGGATAAATACCGCCAGAGAAAAAAGCCAGGCAGTTGTTGATGGTTTTAGCGGTGCAACTCCACTGGGTGATGCTGCTGCCGGCTTTGCAGATAAAATTCCGGGAATCTGGCAATCCTTTATTGGTACCATACCCGGCTCTGTTGGAGAAACATCTACTATAGCCTGCCTTTTAGGGGCAGCTATATTGCTTTACACCGGCATAGGAAGCTGGCGGATTATGTTATCTGTTTTTACAGGCGGTTTTTTTATGGCCGCTATATTCAATGTTTTTGGAGCTACCACGCTTATGCAAATCAGCCCCTTGCATCATCTTGTTTTAGGAGGCTTTGCATTCGGGGCCATATTTATGGCAACAGATCCGGTGAGTGCAGCACAAACCAATACTGGAAAATACATTTATGGTTTCTTAATCGGGTTATTTGCTATCCTGTTCAGGGTATTTAATCCTGCCTATCCGGAAGGTATGATGCTGGCTATTTTATTTATGAATGTAATGGCCCCATTAATAGATCATTATGTTGTTGACGCAAATATAAAAAGCAGATTAAAAAGGGTTAAGCCCAGACTTAATGCATAAAGACAGTAATCAAGCAACGTATCTTTTTTCCTCTGTGATGGTGGTGGTCATTGCTATACTACTATCGGTAGCAGCGATTGGTTTAGGCCCATACCAGGCAAGGAATGTCCGGATTGAAAAAATGCAAAATATTCTGAGGAGCGTAGGAATTACAAGCACTACAGAAGACGCTGAGAAAACATTTGCCAAATATATTACAGAACAGCTTGTGTTGAATAACAAAGGAGAATTAGTAAAAGGTGGGACCAGCGCTTTCGATATTGATTTGAAAAAAGAACTTGACAAAGCAAAAACGGGTAATCAGGACAAAACATTATATCCACTGTTTGTTTGTCATAAAGAAGGGAAGTCATTTTACATTATCCCGGTCAGAGGAAAAGGCCTATGGGGCCCTATTTGGGGATACATCTCCCTGGAAGGGGATATGAATACGGTTTATGGTGTCAGCTTTGGCCATAAAAGTGAAACACCTGGCCTGGGTGCTGAAATTGAGACCCAAAGGTTTCAACAACAGTTTACAGGCAAAAAAATATTCGATAAGGAAGGCAACTTTGTATCTGTTAAAACAGTGAAAGGCGGGGCTGATCCGGGAGATCTGCAAGGTGTGGATGCTGTTTCGGGAGCAACAATAACCAGCAACGGTGTAAGTGAAATGTTAAAAAGAACGCTCGGTAATTATATCCCATATTTTAAAAAAGCAAATCAGCAATAATTTATTATCGGATTTTTAAATTTTAGCATATGAGCAATGAAACGATTTTAGCTCCGGCAAAGATAAAAACACCTAAAGAACCTGTTTTTTCTGCAAAGAATAAAAGACTTCTATATGATCCACTTAACGACAGTAATCCTATTACGGTACAGGTATTAGGCATCTGCTCAGCGTTAGCAGTTACTGTAAAGGTTAAACCTTCTATTGTAATGGCATTAGCCGTTATGGTGGTATGTGCATTTTCTAATCTCAGCATATCGTCCATTAGAAATATCATCCCTAACAGGATAAGAATAATCGTTCAGCTTACTATTGTAGCTGCCATGGTTATTTTGGTTGATCAGGTGCTAAAAGCATTCGTTTATGATGTCAGCAAGCAACTTTCCGTTTTTGTTGGCTTAATAATTACCAATTGCATTGTCATGGGGCGCCTGGAAGCTTATGCCATGGCAAATAAACCCTGGCCTTCATTTCTTGACGGAATTGGAAATGGACTGGGTTACGGACTGATACTGGTCATTGTATCTGTTTTCAGGGAGATATTTGGTTCGGGAGAATTAATGGGATATCGAGTAGTACCTGAATCTTTGTACAGAGTGGGGTATTTCAATAATAGCCTGGTCATAATGCCCCCAATGGCACTGATCATTGTTGGAATTATTATCTGGATCCAGCGTAGCAGGAATAGGAAATTGATAGAAGCCAAATAAGTGTTATTATGGAACATGTAAATATATTTATCAAAGCTGTTTTCATAGAAAATATGATATTTGCCTATTTCCTGGGCATGTGCTCTTACCTGGCCATTTCTAAAACAGTTAAAAGTGCAGTCGGACTTGGCTTAGCAGTAATATTTGTTTTAGCTGTGTCAATTCCGGTTTGTTATCTTTTAGAGAATTATTTGCTTAAAGCAGGTGCTTTAATATGGTTATCGCCTGCCTTTGCCACTGTTGACCTCAGCTTCCTAAGTTTTATCATGTACATAGCAACTATTGCTTCAATAGTTCAGTTAGTAGAAATGGCTGTTGAAAAATACGCACCAGCATTATATGCCACATTAGGTATTTTTTTACCTCTTATTGCTGTAAACTGTTCCATCCTGGGTGGTGCATTATTTATGCAGGAGAGGGAATATGCCACATTGGGAGAAGCTACTGTTTTTGGTATTGGTTCGGGAGTTGGTTGGTTTATGGCGATTGTTGCCCTTTCTGCAATTCGGGAAAAGATACGTTACTCAAATATACCTGCTCCCTTAAGAGGATTGGGAATTACGTTTATTCTGACAGGCTTAATGGCTATCGCTTTTATGAGTTTTATGGGTATCACATTATAATTTCAAACGTGTATTAACAGCAATATTTAATGATACTATTAGCTTTAGATATTACAACGATTGTAACCAGTGTAATTATTTTCTTTGCATTCAATATGCTCCTGGTCTATATTATCCTGTTTGCAAAGTCGAAGCTAATGCCGTCTGGCACTGTTAAAATAACAATCAATGGCCAGGAACAAATTGAAGTGGAAGCCGGTTCAACATTACTGACAACTTTATCTCAGCAAAAAATATTTTTACCCTCTGCCTGCGGTGGTGGTGGAACCTGTTCCCTGTGCAGATGCCAGGTATTATCCGGAGGCGGAGAAATATTAACTACCGAAACCTCTTACTTTACAAGAAAACAGCAGCAGGACAACTGGCGATTGGGTTGCCAGGTAAAAGTGAAGCAGGATATGGACATTAAAATTCCGGAAGAAATATTTGGTATAAAGAAATGGGAATGTGAAGTGGTTTCAAATGAGAATGTGGCAACTTATATTAAAGAACTGGTGGTCAAATTACCTGAAGGTGAGTTTTTGGACTTTGAATCCGGTTCTTATATTCAATTAGACGTACCGGTTTGTGAGGTTGATTTTAAAAAGGATCTTTATAAAATTGAAAACCGTTTTCAGGATGATTACGATAAGTTCAATATCTGGGATTTGAAGATGAAAAATCCGGAACCGATTTTCCGGGCTTATTCAATGGCTAACCATCCGGCAGAAGGAAATATCATCATTCTCAACATACGCCTTGCTACCCCACCTTTCGACAGGCAAGCAGGAAAATTTATGGAGGTTAATCCGGGAATATGTTCTTCTTATGTTTTTTCACTTAAACCGGGTGATAGAATAAATATTTCCGGGCCGTTTGGTGATTTTCACATTAAACCGACAAAAAAAGAAATGGTATATATTGGTGGAGGTGCTGGTATGGCTCCGCTTCGCTCCCATCTGTTCCACCTGTTTCATACAAAGAAAGAGCGTGAAAGGAAGATATCTTTCTGGTATGGCGGACGTTCATTAAGAGAAATTTTTTATACCGAGCAATTCAGAAAAATAGAAAAGGAGTTTCACAATTTTCAATACCATATTGCACTCTCCGAGCCGCTGGCTGAAGACAACTGGACCAGCTATACAGGTTTTATACATAACGTTCTTTTTGAAAATTACCTGAAACATCACCCTGAACCAGAAGACATTGAATATTATCTTTGCGGCCCGCCGATGATGAACGCTGCAGTTTTTAAAATGCTTGACGAATTAGGCGTACCGCCTGAAAATATAGCCTTTGATGATTTTGGCGGATAAATTTATGATGATGAGATGGCTTTTCTTAATTTTGGTGTCCCTAATAATTTTTACGGGCTGTAATTCCGAAAACAAAAGCTTAATTAAAATTGATGGCAAAGCCCAGGGCACAACCTGGCATATCACTTATTTATCTGAAGACAGTAGTAATCATAAGCCTGCCATTGATTCCCTCTTAAAGCTTATAGATAGCTCCATGTCGACTTATCTTCCCTCTTCCATTATTTCAAGGATCAATAAGAATGATAAGGATGTCATTGTGGATCATTATTTTGTTGATGTTTATAAAAAGTCAAGGGAAGTTTCAGAAAAAACCGGAGGCCTTTTTGACGTAACAGTTGCACCTTTGGTGAATGCCTGGGGATTTGGCTTTACCAAAAAAGCAAGTGTTGACAGTGCAATGATTGACAGTCTCCTGAATTTTGTTGATTACAAAATGATCCGCTTGCAAGGGAATAAACTTATAAAGACAAAACCACAGACCATGCTGGATTTTAATGCCATTGCCCAAGGATATTCTGTTGATGTTTTAACAGCTTATCTTGAAAGTATGGGTATAAACAATTACCTGGTGGAACTGGGTGGAGAAGTAAAAGCAAAAGGGAAAAAAAATAATGAAAACTGGAAAGTTGGTATAGATCAACCGAATGAAAATAACATAAGCGAAAGGAAATTGGAGGCAATTATAAATTTAAATAATAAGGCTCTTGCAACTTCTGGTAATTACAGGAAATTTTACGAAGAGAACGGCAAAAAATATGCTCATATCCTTGATCCTCACAGTGGTTATCCTGCCAAACAAGATTTATTAAGCGCTACTGTACTGGCTGCAGATGCTATTACTGCGGATGCTTATGCAACATCATTTATGGTGATGGGATTAGAAAGATCTAAACAATTTTTAGCGAATAACAAAGATCTGAACCTGGAAGTTTATTTCATTTTTGATCAGAACGGCAGTTGGAAAACATACTCATCTGAAAGCTTGAAAAAATGGATAAAAGAAGTTCCTTAAGATTTGCACTTTTCCTGAGGCTTTGCTCCGCAAATGCCGCAGGTACCGCCTTCATTTTGAAACAACGGATTATTACTGCTGCAGGTGCCTGAGAATGTACCATTCTTTTTCACTAATATTTTAATAGCAATGCCAGCAAAGGCAAGGGCTAAAAGAACAATGGAGAGTAGAATGGTCATCATACTTAAATTTACGGAAATTAAAAATAAGTTCAGCCTGATTTTGAAATCAACTGCTTGACCGTAAATCTGGCATACTCAGAGAATTCAATAATCTTATGTGTTCTAAAGAGTAAACTAAAAGTTCAACAGATAATGCTGCAAAATAAACATACCTGCTCCGGCCAGGTAACCGAACAAGGCTAACCAGGCAATATTTTTCAAATACCACAAAAAGTCTATTTTTTCCATGCCCATTGCGGCCACACCGGCAGCAGAACCGATGATTAAACAGCTGCCCCCTGTTCCTGCACAATAGGCAAGGAAAGACCAGAAATAGTGATTAGTTGGATATGTCGCCATGTCGTACATTCCCATTCCTGCTGCCACGAGCGGAACGTTATCTATAATGGAAGACAGCAGTCCTATTGAAATTACAATAACACTGAGATTACCAATTTTCTCATCCATATACGATGCAAGTTGATGCAAGATATCTGTAGATTCCAACGCTGCTATGGCTACGAGTATACCAAGGAAAAACAACACACTTGGTACATCTGCTTTTCTTAATGCCTGTACCACCGAGTAAGCATCCTTATCTGCCTCATTTTTATTTTTATGAATTAATTCTGTAACGATCCAAAGAATGCCAAGCCCGAATAACATGCCCATAAAAGGGGGCAGATGGGTAATCGATTTAAAAAAAGGAACTGATACCAGGGCGCCAATTCCTAAAGCCAGAATAAGCTTTCGTTCAAAAGAGGTGGTTTTATCAGTGTGATCCTTTTCAGCGATAAGGGGCATTTCAATTTTTCCTTTCATTAAAAAAGAAAGGGCAATAACTGGAAGAATCAAGCATACCATACTGGGTAAAAACAGATGAAGCATCAGGTTACCGGATGTTACCTGTCCACCTATCCACAGCATCGTTGTGGTTACGTCACCAATTGGAGACCAGGCACCTCCCGCATTCGCAGCTAATACCACCATACTCACATAAAACATTCTGGTTGCCTTATCGCCTATCAATTTTCTCAGCAGAGAAACCATTACAATGGTGGTTGTCAGGTTATCCAGGACAGATGAAAGAAAAAAAGTGATTATGCTTATGATCCAAAGCAGCTTACGCTTGTCAGTGGTTTTGATCCTGTTCGTAATTACTTCGAACCCATCATGGGCATCAATCAGTTCCACAATGGTCATTGCACCCAGCAAAAAAAACAAGATGCCTGCTATTTGCCCGAAATGTTCATAGAGTTCAGCAGAAACAACGCCAGAGTCTGTGCTGCTCATTATATAAACAGCCCAACACAATACTCCAGCAAGCAGAGCGCTGGCTGTTTTATTGATTTTGATTACATGCTCAAATGCTATTGCAGCATATCCAATAATGAATATTGAAATTATAGATATATTCATAATCAATTTAAGTTAAATTAATATCGAAATACTATACTTTTTTTACTTTATGAGAGAAATTATGAATTTATAAATTATAGAAATAGTTACTTAATCAAATAAAAGCAATTATTTTGAATAAAACTTGCCAGGGGATAAATGAAATTATTCCAATCTCGGCCCAAGCAACCCAAAAGGTTTAGAGTATAAAAGCTGAAAAGTAATTTTCAGGTCTTATGCTAAGGGAAAGTTTATGAAGAAAAGTAATGTTACCAAATATTGTTTGCATGCTGATCATGCAATTTAAACATCAATAGGCAGATCATTAGCTGTTTTAAGCACGTATTGTATTGATAAACTCAGGAATACGATTTAAGGCATCCGGGCTTTCCAGAAATTTAACGAAAGCGCTTCCAACTATAGCCCCGCGGGTGTATTCGGCTGCTTTGTCAAAACTTTGCCTGTCGGATATTCCAAAACCGATCATTGTAGGATTTTTCAGTTTCATATCACGAATACGTTTAAAATAAGCATTCGCCTCTTCAGATACCGTCAGATTTTTACCAGTAGTAGATGATGATGATAAAAGGTATATAAATGCATTGCTCAATTCATCAATCTTTCGAACCCGTTCTTCTGAGGTCTGTGGGGTTACCAGGAAAATATTACTCAGTTTATTATCAATGAAACAGCGCTTATATAAATTTTCATATTCCTCCATTGGCAGGTCTGGCACAATAATCCCGTCAACACCAACTTCTGCACAGGCATTGCAAAAGTTTTCGACTCCATACTGTAAGACAGGGTTAACATAACCCATTAATAACACAGGAATTGAAACCCGTTTTCGCAGATCTTTTAACTGTTCGAAAAGAATTGAAAGGTTCATGCCATTCTTCAATGCCATTTGAGAGCTGTTCTGAATGACGGGACCATCAGCAAGCGGATCTGAATAGGGAAACCCGATCTCAATAAAATCGGCACCTCCTTTTTCCAAAGCCTCAGCAATATCGAGCGTGCTGTTAAGATCAGGATATCCGGCGGTAAAATAAATTGATAATAATGGTTCTTTTTTACTCTTAAAAATTTCGCTAAGTCTGTTCATTTAATTCAGTAATTATATCTTCTTAATCTGATAATAACCTGATTTACAGGTTGAAGTATTTCATGTAGGTGTCAAGATCTTTATCGCCACGTCCTGAAAGACAGATCACAACAGATTCATTACCATTAAACTTCATTTTTTCAAGTTGGGCCAGGGCATGGGCACTTTCAATAGCCGGGATAATGCCTTCGAGTTCAGCACATAACCTCCCTGCAAGCATGGCCTCATCATCAGTTATACTCACGTATTCTGCACGCTTTCCTTTGAATAAATGAGCGTGCTGAGGGCCAATTCCGGGATAATCTAAACCTGCAGAGATCGAATATGGTTCTATAACCTGACCATCATCAGTCTGCATCAAAATGGAACGGCTTCCATGTAAAACACCTTCTTTACCAAGCAGAGTAGTGGCTGCAGATTCACCGCTATCCACTCCTTTTCCGGCTGCCTCAACAGCTATCAGTCTGACATCCGCATCGTCCAGAAAATGATAGAACATACCCATCGCATTACTTCCCCCTCCTACGCATGCCATCACAATATCCGGATTTTCAGATCCGGTTTTTTCTTTGAGCTGGATCTTTGTTTCTTCGGAAATTATCGATTGAAAGCGTGCTACCATATCGGGATATGGATGGGGACCAACCACAGATCCAATAATATAATGGGTATCAACAGGATGATTGATCCAGTCTCGCATAGCCTCATTTGTGGCATCCTTTAATGTTTTACTTCCTGAAGTTGCAGGAACGACTTTTGCTCCCATCAATTTCATACGTGCCACATTTGGCGCCTGGCGTTCTATATCCACTTCTCCCATGTAAACTACGCACTCAAGACCCTTTAACGCACAAACGGTAGCTGTAGCGACACCATGCTGACCTGCACCGGTTTCAGCAATAATCCTCTTCTTGCCAAGACGTTCAGCTAGCAGGATCTGTCCAATGGTATTGTTGATCTTATGAGCGCCCGTATGATTAAGATCCTCCCGTTTCAGAAAAATTTTAGCTCCATATCTTGCAGATAAACGCTCTGCCAGAAATAAAGGCGAAGGCCGCCCTACATAATCCTTTAATAATTGATGGAACTCCTCCTGAAATGCGGGATCATAGATAATATCAAGATATTGACTGCGCAGCTGCTCAACATTCGGATATAGCATTTCGGGAATGTAAGCACCACCAAAATCACCGTAATAACCTTTGTCGTTTACTCCCCAGTTGACTGAACTGTTTACAAATTCTTTGTTCATGTTTTTTGCCCCTTACTGGGGTATTTTTTGTCCTTTAATCAATTGAAACGCTAATTTCAATTTTCCTATATCTTTAATTCCTGGCTCAATTTCAAACTTGCTGTTTAAATCGACACCGTATAATCGTTCATCTGTGATACTGCTGATACTACTTATGTTTTCAGGGCTCAGGCCTCCGCTTAGAAAATAAGGCGTTGGTGAGGTATATTCTTTTAGAACACCCCAGTCAAATGCCATACCGGATCCGCCATGATCTGTAGTTTTTGTATCAAACAGAAAGTAAGCCACCTTGTCTGCATACGCCTGAATATCAGCAAAATTAAACCCTGGAAAAATCCCGAATGCTTTAATAAGTTCAACTCTCCTTTCAGCCTTTACCCTATCAAATAATTTCTGAAGTGTCTCGCAATATTCAGGAGACTCATTACCATGAAGCTGTACTGCATCAAGCTGATAGCTGATAACCTTATCAAGTACTATGTCAATATCCTCATTTACAAAAACCCCGGTTTTCTTTATTGAGCCAGGTAAAGACCTTAATGCATCCTTATCTAAAGAACCTGCGAAACGTTTGGACCCGGAATAAAAAATAAAACCCATGTAGTCCACCTCCAATCCGGCCAATTGCCGGATATTCTCAGCCTCTTTCATTCCGCAGACTTTAATGATCATGCTACGAGTTTTTTAAAACTTAATAAAGCTTTCTTACCCTGCAGGGATTCTTCAGCCTCATAAAAACAGTCAGAAAACGACTGCTGAGGTTTTATGGTCTGAATAGCTACAGCAGCATTACAGATCACTACATTATTTTGCTCTGTAGTACCTTCACCAGCCAATACTGATTTAAATATAGCACCCGATTCTTTAACCGTACTGCCCCCGCTAATTTTTTTCGGATCAATTTTTTCGAATCCTAATTGAGCAATAGAATGAATATGTTCTCCCCTATCCGAAAATGTTTTAAAATCACAGGTTAATGAGATTTCATCATATCCTTCAAGAGCATGCAGAATAGTATATTTTGTGTCAGACTTTTGATAGAGGTAAGCATATAAACGCGCTAATTCGAGACTAAACACTCCCACGAGCTGATATTTTGGCCTGGCAGGATTCACGAGGGGGCCAAGCATATTAAAAAAGGTTTTTACACCCAGTTCCCTACGAATAGGCGCCACCGTTTTCATTGCACTATGGAATAAGGGTGCGTGAAGAAAACAAATCCCCGCTTCGTCTAAACTTCTTTTTAAGTGGTCGGAATCACTATTAAAATTATACCCCAAGTATTCCATCACGTTGGATGAGCCGCAACCGGAGGAAACGCCGTAGTTTCCATGCTTTGCCACCTTATACCCTGCTCCGGCGACAACAAATGAAGCTAAAGTTGATATATTGAAAGTATCCTTGCCATCGCCGCCTGTTCCGCAAAGGTCGATCAGTTCATAATCCTGAAGATCTGTCTTCAGACATAATTCCAGCATCCCGTCGCGAAATCCTTCCAGTTCTTCAACTGTGATATTCCGCATACAGTAAACAGCCATAAAAGCGGCCATTTGGGATGGATTATATTTTCCAAGACTAATATTGGTCAGAATTTCTTTCGATTCCTGCCTGTTGAAGGTCTTTTGCTCGAACAGATGATTTAATATTTGTTTCATCACTATTATTGTTAAGGTGGGCCTATGAGTTTGATCCGGCTAAGAAATTAAAGCCTCCGATTCAAAACTATATTTTCACTAACAGGTATAAAAAAAGGGTTGCTTTTTAGCAACCCCTGGTATTTAGCTTCTTTATATTAGATTCTACATACTCCTACCGATCGCCGAATGATTCATCATTTGCCACCACCAGATCGTATATATAGTATTTACTTTCATCTTATTAGCAAATATCCGCAATTTTTTACTCAGCTGCAAACGTTTTAAGTATTTTTAAAAAATGAAAGCGACCAGAAGATCCAGAAGGCTATTACTCTTAAAAATTAATATCGGCAAAGGGGCTCTTATTTTATTAGGAATTCTCCTCGCGGCTTTTGGATTAAAGGGTTTCCTTGTTCCCAATCATTTTATAGATGGTGGTATTACGGGTATATCTCTGCTTACCTACCAGCTGACCGGTATACCAGTTTCTATCTGGCTTATAGTTTTTAATGCACCCTTTATTGTTTTAGGAGCCAGGCAGATAGGCAAAAAATTTTCTATTAGTACCTCAATCGCTATTGTTACCCTGGCTGCTGTGATATTTTTTATCGATTTTCCCGTAATTACAGATGATAAACTACTGATATCCATTTTTGGAGGATTCTTCCTTGGATCGGGCATCGGACTTGCAATCAGAGGAGGATGTGTGATTGACGGAACTGAAATTCTGGCTGTTTATCTCAACCGAAGAAGTGTTCTGACCATGGGAGATATTATCCTGCTTATAAATGTAGTTATATTCCTGGCTGCGGCTTTTATACTCAACATTGAAACGGCACTTTATTCAATACTTACCTACTTATCAGCCTCGAAAACCGTTGATTTTATCATCCAGGGAATTGAGGAATACACAGGAGTTACCATCGTCTCGTCAAAAAGTGCACTGATACGCGAAGCAATTACCAATAAATTAGGCAGAGGAGTAACTATTTATAAGGGAGAACGCGGTTTGGAACACTCAAAGTTTAGGAATAAAGAGATCGACATTATTTTCACGGTTGTAACCCGCCTTGAAATCTCGAAATTAAAAGAAGAGGTAGAACTGATCGACCATAAAGCATTTATAGTCATGAGTACTATCAGTGACACCAAAGGGGGGATCATCAAACCGAGGCCGCTGCACTAAGGTTATTATCTGAATATCTTTTGAGAGTTCTATCTTTGTCAATATATGGCGGAGCACGAAACCCCGCTTATTGTAAATGTGCTGTTGCACTAAACCTTCGGTAGTTTTTCCAAACGCCCCTTTCAATAGCAGAACAATTAAGTTCAAAATACTTTCTTTACAAAAAATTTAACACGATGAAAAAAAAGACACTCCCAACTTAATCGACTCTGCTTGTGGGGTTATTTTTCTTTT
>CAYHRC010000054.1:0-11560 GCA_964358565.1 uncultured Sphingobacterium sp.
GGCTACACCTGTTGAGACAATCGAAATACTTAACCGTATTAAAGAAAAATATGAAGAACATCATGGTGTTACCTATACTGATGAAGCTATTAATGCTTGTGTAAGTTTAACATCAAGATATATAACCGACAGATTCCTTCCTGATAAGGCCATTGATGCACTCGATGAATCCGGTTCACGTGTTCACCTGACCAATATCCATGTTCCTCAGAACATCATTGATGTTGAACAAAAGATAGAGGAGATTAAGGTTGAAAAGAATAAGGTTGTTCGCAGTCAGAAATATGAAGAAGCTGCAAAGTTAAGGGATACAGAGAAGAACTTGCTTGAAGAGCTTGAAAGGGCGAAGAGTGAATGGGAAGCTGAAACCAAGACCAAGCGTTATACAGTTACTGAAGACAATGTGGCTGAAGTGGTTTCTATGATGACCGGTATTCCTGTTCAACGGGTTGGTCAGACAGACAGTATGAAATTGCTGGGAATGTTTGATGCAATAAACACACGTGTTATCGGACAGGAAGATGCAGTGAGAAAGTTAACTAAGGCTATACAGCGTACCCGTGCAGGGTTAAAGGATCCTAAAAAACCTATCGGTTCATTTATTTTCCTTGGACCTACAGGTGTGGGTAAAACTGAGCTGGCTAAAGAACTTGCCCGCTTTATGTTTGATACCGAGGATGCTCTCATCCAGGTAGACATGAGTGAGTACATGGAGAAATTTGCTGTGTCTCGTTTAGTTGGAGCGCCTCCGGGATATGTGGGTTATGAAGAAGGTGGTCAGCTTACAGAAAAAGTAAGAAGAAAACCTTATGCGGTAGTTCTTCTCGACGAGATCGAAAAGGCTCATCCTGATGTGTTCAATATTCTGTTACAGGTGCTTGACGAAGGTCAGCTTACAGATAGTCTGGGCCGTAAGGTAGATTTTAGAAATACAATCATCATCATGACATCCAATATTGGGGCACGTCAGTTGAAAGATTTCGGACAGGGAGTTGGATTTAGCACGGTTGCAAAATCCTCACAGGCGGATACCTTTTCAAGAGGTGTGATAGAAAATGCCTTGAAACGTGCTTTTGCTCCGGAGTTTTTGAACAGGGTTGATGATGTTGTCGTATTTAATTCCTTAACTAAAGAAGATATATTCAAGATTATTGATATTGAGTTAAAATCTCTTTTTGACAGGATCCATGGCCTTGGTTATGAAATTAAACTGACCGATGCTGCAAGAGAATTCATTGCTGAGAAAGGTTATGATTCTAACTTTGGTGCCCGTCCGTTAAAACGTGCTATTCAGAAACATCTTGAAGATCCTATCGCAGAAGAAATTCTGAAAGGTGAGCTTGTGGAAGGCGATACGATGGAGGTGGACTTTGATAAAGAGAAGCAAGAAATCCGAATCGTGGGAAAGACTAAAGCCATTAAGAAGAAAAAAGACGAGAAGAAAGAAGAGAAAGAAGAGAAAAAAGAAGATTGATTTAATTTCTTCAAGTTTTAAAAACCGGAATGTCATGACATTCCGGTTTTTTTTTGGTGCGCCGGGCATGGCGATTAGCTATAGGGTGGAAACTTCAGGCAATCCTCCCTCTGAAATTAATATGGATTGCAACAAAACAGTTTTTTTACATACATGAGAAAAGGAAAAGCTCTATTTTCTTTAAGCTGGCGATGACATTATTATACCCCATGTTATGACCTTCCATCACGGTTTTTATGAACAATGATGCCAAAATAATGGAAAATATTCTGTCAAATATAACAGTACAATAATCATCATCTTTATTTCATGGTCAATTTCTTTGAATGTATATACTGCATTTCATCCTTCAAACAGCTTTAATTTCAAAAACAATATGATAGAGTTTTTGTTGGATTAAATGGTAAAAGTGCCTGAAAATTGAACTGTTACGATCCGTAAACTTCTATATACTTTTAATTAGCGGTTAAAAGATTTACAAACCAAATGGTAATCAAATCTATTATTATGAAAGGACCTTTCTTTAAAGTAAGTGAAATGCTGAAAGGCAATATACCAATGATAGATGCTCATGTTCATACTGAACTTACCGATGGAAAAGGTACCATTGAGGATTATATCCATAAGGCAAAAGAACTGGGGCTTACTTCGATGTCATTTACAGAGCATGCTGATGATAATTCTACATATTACGAAGACTATATAGCAAAAAAGGAATATTACAGAGAAATTGCTCTTCCGATAATAGTTTACTTTGGGATCGAAGTTAAAGTAGCTCACACAGATGGCAAGATAAATATGTGTACTGCTAAGGCACAAATGGCTGATTTCGTTGTGGGAGTGTTACATCGTTACCCGGATGGTAATGGTGGCTATCATTCATTTAAAGAACTTGACCCTGCTTGGGCAATGAACTGCGATTATGAGCTTTCAAAGGAGTTAATTAAAAACCCAGACGTAGATGTATTCGGTCATCCTGCCGGGGTTTATTCGAGCATTTTTGGCAAGTACGATACTGAAAGACTTAGAGAGTTAGTCACTCTTGCGGCCGAAAACAACAAAGTAGTTGAGTTAAATTCTGCAGAACGTTACCGTCATGCTTTTCCCATTATTTTTCAACGTTGTGTTGAATTAGATTGTTTGGTTTCTATAGGTTCTGATGCTCATACTACTGACAGGTTGGGACATGTCGTAAATCATCTGAGAAAATATTTAAATAAATAACCATGAAAGTAAATGTATTAATTACAGGGGTTGGAGGAAATTTAGGCCAGTTTATTTTTAAGGCACTGCAACATTCAAACTATGAATACAAAGTTGTTGGATGTGATTACAGTTGCAATGCCCTTGGACTTTTTCAAACAGACATAGGATATGTAGTTCCTCCGGCAAATTCTGCAAATTATATAGAAAAAATAATGGAAATATGCTTGAATGAAGAAATTCATATTATTATGGCAGGTGGTATGGTTGAATTACGATTATTATCGAAAAACAGAGAACTTATCAAAGAAAAAACCAATGCTTTTGTAGTGTCATCTGATATTGACAAGTTGCGAATAATGGAAGATAAATGGAATCTCGTTCAGTTTTTAGAAGAATCAGGCTTTGACTATCCACATTCAATTTTGTCTTCTCAGACAGATCAAATTAAAAATTTTGTTTCTACTTACAATTTCCCTTTAGTAGTAAAAGATAGGTTAGGCTCTGGTTCAAAAGGTTTAGGAATTGCTAAAAATAATGAAGAGTTAGATCTCTTAATAAAAAACATACCTAATGCAGTTATTCAGGAATATTTGTATCCCGATGATGAGGAATATACAGTTGGGGTATTTGTTGGTTCCAATGGCAAAGCATCAGGAAGTATTGTAATGAAAAGAGACTTAGATTTAGGAATGACTTTCAAAGCAGAAGTATTTCCCGAATCTATAATTGGTGAATATTGCGAAAACGTGCTGGAAAAAATTGGATGTATTGGCCCTGCTAACGTACAATTAAGACTTACGAAAAGAGGACCAGTTATTTTTGAAATAAATCCGCGGTTTTCAAGTACTACATCAGCCAGACCTTTATTTGGATATAATGATGTTGCAATGTCTATTAATGATTTTGTATTTAAAAACACGAATGTTAGGCCAAATATCAAGAAAGGTCGATTGTTTAGATATATCGATGATGTATTCGTTTCAATGGAAGATTACAATACAGTAGAAACAAATAAGAAAATAATAAATGAAGGTATGGCAGTTTTTAATGTAGAAAAGATATAAAATCACAAAGGTCGGCAATATGTCCAACCTTTGTGATTTAGGAAAAAATAAATTTTTCTATTTCTCCATCTGCTCAATTACAGCCTGGGAAACTCCTGTAAATGAGAAACCGCCATCATGAAAAAGATTCTGCATGGTAACCATTTTAGTTAAATCTGAAAATAAAGTGATAGTGTAATCTGCGCACTGATCGCTGGATGCATTTCCTAAAGGAGACATTTTTTCAGCATAAGTAATAAAGCCCTCAAAGCCTTTAACTCCATTGCCGGCAGTTGTGCGAGTTGGAGATTGGCTTATTGTATTTATCCTGACATTTTTCTTTACGCCATATTGATAGCCAAAATTTCGTGCAATACTTTCCAGCATAGATTTGGCATCAGCCATGTCATTATAATCCGGAAATATCCGTTGTGCTGCGATATACGATAAAGCTACAACAGATCCCCATTCATTGATTGCATCTTGTTTCATTGCAACTTGCAAAACACGATGTAAGCTCATGGCCGAAATATCTATTGTTTTATGCATGAAATCATAGTTGGCTTCGGTATAATGGAGGCCTTTGCGTAAGTTTAAACTCATTCCAACAGAATGTAATATAAAATCTACTCCACCGCCAAAATGCTCTTTGGTTTTAATGAATAAATTATTCAGATCATCCATGCTGGTTACATCTGCAGGAATAACCGGGGCATTGCATTCTTCAGCCAGTTTATTGATCTCGCCCATTCGTAAAGCGATAGGAGCATTGGTCAAAATTATTTCTGCACCTTCGGCCACGCAACGTTGTGCGGTTTTCCAGGCGATGGATTTCTCATCCAGAGCGCCGAATATAATTCCTTTTTTACCTTTCAGTAAGTTATACATATGCTCGTTTTTTGTAGTTGACGTAATTTAAGGCGTAAAGTTATTATTAATCTCTAATTGTTAAGCTCTTAATGAATTATCTGAGCAGATCCCAGGCATTTTGAATAGCCGATGGTCCCGGATTATCTCCGCTTAACATTTTTGCAAGTTCTAATACCCTCTCATCCAGGTTTAATTCACGGATTTTAGTATTTGTGTTATCAGATAATTCATCCTTGTACACACTGTAGTGTGCATTTCCCTTACTTGCAATCTGTGGTAAATGGGTGATGGCAATTACCTGCATATTTTCAGAAAGTTTTTCCATGATATTCCCAACTTTTAAAGCCACCTCACCGGAAATACCTGTATCAATTTCATCGAAAATAATTGTGGGCAATGCAGTGTGTTTCGCAATCAGCGATTTTATACTTAGCATCAGCCTGGAAAGCTCACCGCCCGAAGCTACTTTATTCATAGGCATGGGAGATTGACCTTTATTTGCGCTGAACAGAAAGCGGATCTGGTTGCTGCCGTTGTTGTCAAATTTACCTTCGCTCAAGGGTTCATTTAAAATTTGCAGAACAGCATTTGGCATGCCCACTTCCTGCAGTGTTTCTTTGATCTGCTTTTCTACCTGTGGGATTATTGCCAGGCGGCTCTTACCTAGTTGTTTAGCCAGTTTGATAAGTTCAGAGTGCAGTAGGTCGCTTTCAAGCTTTAATTTTTCAATGTCTTCACCGGCAAATAAAATGCTCTGTAGCTTATCAGAAAGATCATTAAGGATATCGATCAATTCACTGGTGGAATTCACACGATGCTTCTTTTGAAGTGTGTAAATTACATTCAGCCTCTCGTTTATCTTTTCAAGACGCCCTTCATCTATGAAACTGGTCTGTTCTATCCTTTCAAGTTCTGCAAGAATATCCTTTACCTCGATCAGGCTGCTGTTAAGCCGTTCAGTAAGGCTGCTGATTTCCGGATTATACTTTTCTGCATGGCCCAGACTTACAGCGGCTTCTTTGAGCTGAGCAATTACAGCCGGCTCGCTCTCACTTAAAATGGATATAGCAGTGATCAGGCTTCTTTTAATCTCCTCTGCATGAGTTAATGCATTTTGTTCCTGCTCGAGATCGTGTTGTTCATCGGCTGACAGGCTGGCCTTTTCAAGCTCATCAAACTGGAACTGGAAGTAGTCAAGATCAGCTTTTGATTTATCGCTCTGAATGATCAGCTCCTTGAGTTTGGATTGACTTTGACGGTATGATTTATATGTTGTACGGTATAAATTGAGCAGTGCCTGATTATTTGCTACCGTATCAATGACCAGAAGCTGGAAGTCCTCATCATTAATTTCCAGTGTTGCATGCTGAGAATGCACGTCGATAAGTTTTTCACCTAGTTTTTTAAGGGTTGTCAGATTGACGGGAGTATCATTGATAAATGCTCTTGATTTACCATCTGCAGAGATTTCGCGCCTTAAAACAGTTTCCCGATCGTAATCAAGATCATTATCTGTGAAAAATTCGTCCAGGTGAAAGCCATTCAGAAGGAAGGTGCCTTCAATAACGCATTTTTTCTGTTGGTTAAAAAAGTACTTGCCTTCGGCACGCTGCCCGAGGATCAATGACAAAGCTCCAAGAATGATCGACTTTCCTGCTCCTGTCTCTCCTGTCAGGATATTCAGTTCATTCGAAAACGTAATATCCAGGTTATCAATTAAGGCGTAATTACTAATGGATAGTCGCTTCAGCATTTAGTGGATAAAAATTTGGGCTAAATTACGGATTTAGGATTAAACGGATCAGATTTTATGAAATACCTTTACTAGCGGGATTTTTTGAGGGCTTCATATTTTAAACTATTGGCCGGGTCGATATCTGAGAGAATATTGAAGGCCTTCATTCTTTCCTGCTGATCTGCCGAGTTTAATATATTAATAAGTTCATCAGATTTTGCCGTAAAAAAAAGCTGGTTAAGCAAGGAACCCTGCTTTTGCTTGTCTATTTTCTGAAGCTGAGGTAAAAGAGAGAAAATAGCTTTTCTGCCCTTTGAAGAATTTTCAGCCATTACATCCAGCCCATCCCTGTGGTAATTATACATGCTTTCGCGGATGGGGTTATAAGATTTATTTGTGAGGTTCTCCACAAGCCAGAAACGGTTGCGAAGGTTTTCAAATGCTTTCCAACCTGTATTTGGAGCATTTTGAGCATTGTTCAATACGGTTTGTGCCTTTTGGAAATAAGCCGTCCCCCCAAATTTAGAAAAGGTATCATAATCCATACCTGTTATAATGTAAGCATAGAAAGCCAGCAAAGAACTTAAATTGCTGATATAGCTTTGGTCAGAGAAGTCAAGGGTCTGGCCTTCCGAATAATTGAAGCCAAAATCTTTATCGCTTATATTCAGGATCGTGCTGCTGTAAGAAGTATTATATATGGGCCTGTTGGATTGAATTTGTGCTTCGGCTTTGAAATTACTTGAGCCATCCCAGTCTGTTATAGTTATTACAAAATTACAATCGATACGCTCCTGTGCCTGTAAGGCGTCAGCGGTCCATCTCCGTCCATTAAGAAAGTCTTTTATACTTGTTTCCAGGACATCTAATGTGCGCTTGTTAGAATTGGGTATCTGTGGGGCCAGTATCTGAACCCTCGCATTCAGATCCTGAGAATAAATGCTTTTGGATATGATCAGCAGGGTTAAAAGCAGCAAATATTTCATTATAATAAATCTAATACTTTTTTGCAGATATCTGCAGCAACCTCGCGCTTTGATTTGAGGGGAAATGTTTCTTTATTGAGATTTCGGTCAATGATCGTGACCTTATTTTCGTCATTTTTAAATCCGGCACCCTTATCTTTTAAAGAGTTGAGTATGATAAGGTCAAGATTTTTCTTTTCGAGCTTCTTGATGGCGTTTGCTTCCTCATTATCTGTTTCCAGTGCGAAGCCGATGAGTAACTGACCTGCCTGTTTTTCTTTTCCAAGTGTTGCAAGGATATCTGTAGTTCTTATCATGTTGATCTGATAATCTGAACTATCTTTTTTTATTTTGGTTGGTGAGATCTCTGCCGGCCTGTAATCGGCTACTGCCGCACTAAGAATTGAAACATCTGTTCCCGGGAAATTGGCCAGGGCAGCATCGAGCATTTCCTCTGCGGATGTGATATCGATCCTGAATATATTTTTGTTTGATAGCTTTAATGATGTCGGACCAGTTATAAGTATAACTGATGCGCCTAAAGAGGCAAGCTCCTCAGCCAAAGCAAAACCCATTTTTCCTGAAGAATGATTACCGATAAACCTGACCGGGTCAATAGCTTCATAGGTAGGTCCGGCAGTTACAAGGGCCTTCTTACCCTTTAACAGAAGTTTTTTTTTAAACTCCTGATTTATAAATTCCAGGATATCTTCAGGTTCTGCCATTCGTCCTTCACCAATCAAACCACTTGCTAATTCCCCATACGCTGGTTTGATCATTATATTCCCATAAGAAATCAGGGAGTTTATGTTTTTCTGGGTAGCAGCATGGTTCCACATATCGAGATCCATTGCCGGGGCAAAATACACTGTGCATTTTGCAGAAAGGTAAACAGCCGACAGAAGGTTGTCGCATAAGCCATTGGAGAACTTCGCCAGGGTATTAGCACTTGCCGGTGCCACTATCATCAGATCCGCCCATAAACCAAGTTCTACATGATTATTCCAGGTACCCGTCTCCGGGTTGAAGTAATTAATTAAGACGGGGTTTTTTGATAGAGTAGAAAGGGTGAGCGGAGTTATGAAATTCCCTGCATCGCGGGTCATTATTACCCGGACGTTTGCACCAGCTTTAACAAGTAACCTGATTAAAGTAGCCGATTTATAACTGGCTATACTGCCACAAACGCCAAGTAAAATATTTTTATTGGAAAGCATAGGGCATAGTTCTACCCATCTTAAAGCATGCAAGGGCATAGCGCAAAATGCCCTATGCTCAAGCAATTAATTTTGCTCTTTAGAAGGATTACGGTAATAAACCTTATTATGTAAAAATTCATCAATAGCGATAAGCGATGGCTTAGGCATGCGCTCATAATGTTTTGATATTTCGATCTGTTCCCGGTTTTCGAAAATTTCTTCCAGGTTATCGTTTGTGGATGCAAACTCAGCAAGTTTACCATGAAGCTCTTCTTTCAGGTTATTTGCAATCTGATTAGCACGTTTACTGATAATAACAATTGATTCATATATATTATCTGTTACCTTATCTAACTCACGAACATCACGTGTTACGGTGCTGTTAGGAACAGCTGGCTTATTATTATTACTCATTTGGATTGTTTTTAGATTGTTCTTGATTTTTTTCTTTTTGTACCTGGGCTTCTACTTCTAATGTCTGAGAGGCAATAAGTTTTTTGACCTCATTGATTGCTTTCTCACTGTTCTTCTTGATCTGCTCAGCTTCTTTCAGGTATTTGCTGGAAGGATAGTTTTGTGCAAATTCATTATGCATTTGTATGACCTCATTATAACGCTCCTCCTGTTTTAATTCCAAACTGGCTTTCGCGTATAAGGATTGGGCCTTTATAGCAAGGAATTCCATTTCCTCTGCATATTTTGTATCCGGGAAATCCCGCTCAGAGTTTTTGAATGCAATCACTGCTGACTTATAATCACCAATATCCAGAAATAATTTTGCATTCGCATATGACTTGGTCTCAAGCTTGTCGCGAAGGTTGTCAATAAGTTTACTTGCTTCGGCAACGCGCTCACTTTTAGGGTATAAGTTAATGAATAACTGTAACGCTTCTATAGCTTTAATGGTATTCTCCTGATCTAAAGAATAGATCGGCGATTCAAGATAATAACAATATGCTGCCATGAACCTGCATTCTTCTGCTTTGGGGCTTGATGCATAGGTGTCTGCAAATACTTTGAAATGATACCGGGCAGTTGTATAGTCTTTAAGCTTATAGTGAGTGTAGGAATAGTAGTAGGAGAGGTCTTCAGCTTCTGCCGTACCGCGGTACTTTTGTACGAGATCCTCGAATAAGCCTAAAGCCTTGGAATAGTCTTTCTTTTCATATAAACGAACGGCTTCGCGGTATTTCTTAGCCGTATCACTGCTTGCACGCAGTTTTTCGTACTTACTTTTGCAGCCTGCAAACGCAACTATTATAATAAGTAATATGCTTAGGGTTACTTTAAGCTTGTTTTTAAACATTCTGCAAAGATAAGGTAAATCAGTAAAATTTCAATTATATTTATTAGGTCAATGTCGTTTAGTTGAGCTGCAATTTTGTGAAGCCGATTAAATATTATTTTCTTATCGCTTCTCTTTCGTATTATATACTTGAAAATAGGCGTTGTTACGATATTTTCTTTATAATATCCATATATTCGGATAGTTGATACGGCGGGCATCCTCCCATTTTACCTGATATAAATGATCCCATCGCCACTGCTTTTTTCAGGATGATATCAGCAGGCTCTTTTAAGAAATGATGGGCAATGAATGCAGCCAAAAACGAATCACCGCTCCCTATAGTATCACAAACTTTAGTAGTTACGCCACCTCTATGATATACTTCATCCCGGGTATAATACGAGGCTCCATGCTCTCCCTTGGTTACAATAATTTCCTGAATATTGAATTTTTCCTTAATAAAACTAATCTGTTCTACCTCATTTTTAAAGTTACCTTCCAACATTCCTTGTACTATTTCAAGTTCAGATTTATTCATTTTAAGTAAATCAGCTTTTCCAAGCAATATTTCTAACAAATCCCTTGTAAAAAATGGTGGTCTCAGATTGATATCGAAAACCTTAAATTTAGCATGATCCAAAAGTTCAAATAGCGCATTTCTTGATGGAGCATTACGAGCGGCGAGGCTACCATAAATAAAATAATCAGATCCTTTTACTTTTTCTACAGCATTGGTATTAGCCTCTATAAAATCCCATGCTACCGGGAACTTAATCTCATAATCCACTTCATCTTCAGCAGTTATTTTGGCTAAGACCCGACCGGTGGCATGTGCAGGATCTGATTGCAAAAGGTGTTTCTCTATCCCCCAATTATCCATAAGGTCTTCCAGCTGTTTTCCTTCCGGATCTTTACCTATTCTACTGATTAAGCCAGTCGGGACCTTTAATTTGCTAAGGTGATATGCTACATTTAAAGGTGCTCCCCCCGGCTGTGGCCCATCAGGTAAAATATCCCATAGAATTTCACCAAAGCAATATACTGGGGTAGCGCAAAACATTCTATTCATTACCGGGAAATTATTAATTAAGGATTAGCTTGCACCGGCCAATATTGCACCAACTTGTGTCGAAGAAAAGTTACACTACGCTCTAACTGGTACATCCCGTCTATTCCATCTTCAATACTTATCCAACTATCAAAACCCACTCTTTTTAATTCAGAAAAAATGGCATCATAGTCATTCAGCCCTTTACCAATTTCACCATGATTTAGTCTCTTTGCATATCCTGCAGCACCATTTTCCTCTTTCCGCAAATCTTCAAGAGTTCCTTCTTTAAGATATCGATCGCTGGCATGCATAGTAAGCACACGATGAGATACACGTTTGAGAAGCTCAAGAGGGTCTTCTCCCGCTAAAAAAGTATTGCTGGGATCATAATTAACTCCAAAAAAAGGATGATCCAAACTATCAACAAGCTTACAGAAAACATCCATCTTTTGGGCGAATTCGGGATACTCCCAAAAATCATCTTTGTAATGATTTTCAAGGGTAAGTGTAATTTTTCGTTCCTGAGCATATGGCAAACAGGCAGATATACAATCAGCTGCTAATTTCACACCTTCATCGATTGAAAGCCCGGGACGTCTCTGACCTGACAATACCCGGCAATAAGAGCCGCCCAATACAAAAGTCATATCAATCCATCTCTTTTGCTTTTCTATTTCTCTTTGCCGGAATGCCGAATCCGGATGCGTAAAATCGGGAGAACAACACATC
>CAYHRC010000055.1:0-11473 GCA_964358565.1 uncultured Sphingobacterium sp.
AACCCAGGACCACTACATTAAAAGTGTAATGCTCTACCAGCTGAGCTACGGAATCATCCTTTTTAGAAGTTAATACAAGATCGTTTTCCTTAAAAGTGAGGCAAATATACGGCAATAACCCATACGGTGCAAATAATAAAAAGCTTAATTTTCAATAAGATGTTAACCTGCTAATATTCAATTGGAAACAATGACGGACGCAGTTAGTTTTCATCTTTTACATGATGAAAACTCAGGCAATTGAGCCTTCTTTCATCTTTTCGGCATTCTCCGCGAGCTGTAACTGATCAATAATTTCCTGGATATCGCCATTCATTACATTCGGAAGATTATAAATTGTCAAACCTATCCGGTGTTCAGTAACTCTTCCCTGAGGATAATTATAGGTCCGGATCTTAGCCGAACGGTCGCCGGTTGCAACCATCGTTTTACGCTTCTTGGAAGTTTCTTCCATCATTTTGGCATGCTCCAACTCATAGACCCTGCTGCGCAATACAGCAAATGCCTTATCGAAGTTTTTAAGCTGCGATTTCTGATCCTGACATTGCGCAACAATCCCGGTAGGTAAATGGGTTAATCGCACTGCGGAGTAAGTGGTATTCACCGATTGTCCGCCCGGACCAGATGAACAGAAAAGGTCCTTACGGACATCATTCATACTGATCTGAACATCGAATTCATCGGCTTCCGGTAAAACAACCACCGAAGCCGCAGAAGTATGTACACGCCCTGCTGTTTCAGTATCCGGAACACGCTGAACCCGGTGCACTCCTGATTCGTATTTCAACTGACCATATGCATCTTCACCGTTAACATTGAAAACAACCTCCTTATAACCGCCGGCAGTACCTTCGGTTACATCCACGACTTCCATCTTCCAGCCCTTGCGCTCACAAAAACGGGTATACATACGATACAGATCCCCGGCAAAAAGTGCTGCTTCATCACCACCCGTTCCACCGCGGATCTCAACAATAGCATTTTTACTGTCTTCCGGATCCTGGGGAATAAGCATCACCCGGATCTTTTCTTCAAGCTCTTCCTGCTGAGGTATTAACTCATCAAGTTCCAGTTTTGCCATCTCACGCATTTCATCGTCCTTTTCATTTAAGAGAATAGCTTTGTTCGCTTCGATATTGCTTACCACCCTGCTGTAGACATTATATTCAGCTACAATTTTGCTCAGGTCTTTATATTCTTTATTCAGCTGGGCAAAACGTTTCATGTCATTCATGGTAGCCGGGTTACTTAACTCCCGCTCTACTTCCTGCCAGCGTTCTTTTATAAATTCTAATTTTTGTAACATCTTATTCTTTGAAATTCAATAGTATGCCGCTCTTCAGCTTTGCAATAATTTACAAAAATACGGCTTTTTTGGATATAATCTACCCGATTGGTGTGAACGGGCCGAGGGATGACAGTTCAATGATAGCCCGGAGCCACGGATTCTACTTCTGCTGGCTCAAAATACTTAAGTTTCAGATCTTTTCCGTCGAATACAGCATATGAATTAAAGTTGATCCATTCTCCAAGGTTAATGTACCGGCTCTTACCTAATGGGATATCAAGTGGCAGGTGCCGGTGGCCGAACAACATATAATCATAATAATCCTTTTGTAACAATTGGCGGCAATAAGCAACAAGCCATTCCTTATCAATACTTTCAAACTCATCCTTTTTAAGATTCTGGATCCGGCTGTTTCTTGACCATTTTGTCGCAATACCAATTCCAAAATTCGGATGAAGCCGGGCAAAGAACCATTGGCATAAATTGCTTCTGAAAATTTTCTTGAGGATCTTATATTTTTTATCTCCGGGACCGAGTCCATCACCATGATGAAGAAAAAACTTTTTCCCCCCACGCTCCAGCACAAGTTCATCAGAAATGATCTCTATTCCAAGCTCCTTGCTGAAGTAGTCGAACATCCACATATCATGATTACCTTTAAAAAAAGTGATCTTAATCCCGGCATCGCTTAGCTCTGCCAATTTACCCTGCAGCCGGATGAAGCCCTTCGGAATCACGGTTGCATACTCAAACCAGAAATCAAATACATCGCCCAGAAAGTATATTTCTGCCGCATCAGCCTTTATCAAATCAAGCCAACGGACCACACGGTCTTCCCGCTCACGACTCGACTGGTGATCAGGGACACCGAGATGAAAGTCGGAAGCAAAATATATATTGTTGGCCATAAGCTCAAAAGTACATAATTTTTAAATTGAGCAAATACAGATACCCCCATGTACCTTTAGGGTTTATGTATTCTATATCAGTGTCGCAGAATAACAATTTAGCAATTCTGGCCGTTTTTAGCCGGGGTTTATTAATTTTAAAGCCAATTCATTAAAAGAATGTTATGAAACCAATTTCATACCTAAGTCTGGTGATTGCTGTTCTGATCAACCCTTTTAGCAGCAAAGCACAACATACAAGCCCCAATACAATGACCTACCCAAAAACAAAAAAAATTAACGTTACTGATACCTATTTTGGTACAAGCATAAATGACCCATACCGCTGGCTTGAAGATGACAGATCCGCTGATACTAAAACCTGGGTAGAGGCTCAAAACAGGGTTACATATAACTATTTATCAGCCATCCCTTTCAGGAATGCTATTAAGCAGCGTTTGGAAACTCTGTGGAATTACGAAAAATATACCGCTCCGTTTAAAGAAGGTGATTATATCTATTTCTATAAAAACGATGGATTACAAAACCAGTACGTTTTATACAGGCAGAAAGGTAAAGGGAAACCGGAGGTCTTTCTGGATCCGAATACCTTCTCAAAAGATGCCAGCACTTCTTTAGCAGGAATAGAATTTACCAAAGACGGAAGCATGGCTGCCTATCAGATCTCTGAAGGAGGATCTGACTGGAGAAAAGTGATCATCCTCAATACCAGTGATATTTCAATTGTTGGCGATACCCTAACAGATATAAAATTCTCAGGATTATCCTGGAAAGGCAGGGAAGGTTTTTATTACAGCAGTTATGATAAGCCCAAAGAAGGAAGCCAGCTTTCGGGCCTGACCCAATACCATAAACTTTATTTCCATCAGGCGGGTTCCCCCCAAAAAGACGACAGGCTGATCTTTGGCGGTGACCAAACTCCCCGCAGATATATCGGGGCTGCTGTCACTGAAGATGAACGCTTCCTCATCATTACGGCTGCAAATTCGACTACCGGCAATGAATTATATATACAGGATCTTTCACAGCCGGGCAGCCCGATTGTAAAGGTGGTGGATAACTTCGACGGTGAGCATATGGTGATCGATAATCTGGGAAGTAAATTGTTTATACACACCAACCTCAATGCCCCCAATTACAAAGTGGTTACAGTAGATGCATCAAATCCTGCACCTGCCAACTGGAAAGATCTGATCACTGAAACTGAAAATGTCCTCAGCGTTAGTACCGGCGGCGGAAAGATCTTTGCCAATTACCTGAAAGATGCCACATCACTTGTACTGCAATATGATATGGACGGAAATATTGAGCGTACCATAACTCTGCCGGGCGTTGGTTCCGCAAGCGGCTTTAGTTCTAAAAAGACTGAAAAGGAATTGTACTATACCTTCACATCTTACATTTTCCCGCCCACCATCTTTAAATACATCATTGGCTCCGGACAGTCTGTTGAATACAAAAAAGCGGGAGTCGAGTTCGATCCTTCGCACTTTATATCAAAACAAGTTTTCTATAATTCAAAGGATGGAACAAAAATCCCGATGATCATAACTCATAAGAAAGGACTGGAACTGAACGGTAAAAATCCAACGCTTTTATATGGTTATGGGGGCTTCAGTGTCAGTCTGACGCCGGCTTTCAGCACTTCCAATATTATACTTCTTGAACAAGGCGGGATCTATGCCGTTCCAAACTTACGCGGAGGTGGAGAATACGGTGATAAATGGCATCTTGCAGGCACGAAACTGAGCAAGCAGAATGTGTTTGACGATTTCATAGCGGCAGCCGAATACCTTATCAGCAATGGATATACTTCTAAAGATTATCTGGCAGTATCCGGAGGCTCAAACGGGGGATTACTGGTTGGTGCAGTGATCAGTCAGCGACCTGAGCTGTTTAAGGTTGCACTGCCGGCTGTTGGTGTGCTGGATATGCTGCGTTATAATAAATTTACTGCAGGCGCTGGCTGGGCCTACGATTACGGTACTGCAGAGGAATCGAAAGAAATGTTTGATTACCTCCTGAAGTACTCACCTTATCATACTATCAAGCCAGGCGTTTCATACCCCGCAACCTTAATAACCACGGCAGATCACGATGACCGGGTGGTTCCGGCTCACTCGTTTAAATTTGCAGCACGTTTACAGGAATTTCATAAAGGAGCAAGTCCGGCTTTGATACGAATTGAAACGAATGCAGGTCATGGCGCCGGAAAGCCAACAACGAAGATCATTGAAGAGCAGGCGGATAAATGGGCTTTTATGTTTTATAATATGGGATTAAGCTGGAAATAAAACTTTGTGCCGGTTAGATTCTATAAACCGTCATTCCGAACCGCTTAACGGGAGGAATATCATTGCCTTCCACTCTGCTGACCCGAATTCGCAGAAAAACCATCTCCAGGCTTGCCTATAGACTTGTAAGTACCTTCCCCATTCAGGATCGAAGCCATAACCTGTTTATTGGAAATCACCTTAAGCGATTCATTGAGGTCATTATCGTATTTAAATCCCTGTTCAAGTCTGCCTTTTTGAAAATAATATCTGGAAACAATCTCACTTTCAAGCACTTTCCTGATCTCATCCTTAAACTGCACGAGGTCGTTTTTTTTACTGTGGGATACTTTTGAACGGAGCGCCTCAAACTCAGATTTGATCTCGCTCAACTTACTTTCTCTTTCAGCTTCCTCTCCAAGTTCGTTCAAAAGCTTCTCTGTCCTGGTATTATAGTTATAATCCCTGTCCGTAAGGTAATTTACGAATTTGGCGTACTCCGCATCTGTAAGCCTGAATGTTTTTGCATCTGCTATGCTTTGTTTCTCATTGCGGTAAAGGGTAGCATAATCAAAAATATGATACTTAGAAGCCAGGGTCTGTGTGATTGGGCTGTATTTAAATGGCTTTACAAATACATCCGGAAAGATTCCGCTTCCATCATAAACAGATCTTCCTACCTTGGTCTTATACTCAGTGATCAAAGAATCGGCAACCTTTAATACAAGTCCGTCTGTATCGCGGTGAGTATAATCCAGAGCCTGGATACAACGGCCTGAGGGAGTATAATATTTAGCCACTGTAACCTTTACAAGACTGTTATACGGTAAATTGAATGTTTGCTGCACTAAACCCTTACCAAAGCTGCGCTGCCCGATAATAACAGCCCTATCCAGATCCTGTAATGAACCGGCAACAATTTCAGATGCGGATGCCGAACGGTTATTTACAAGTACTACCAACGGAAGATTTGGTTCTTCCGGCGAATCGTATGTTTTGTAATTGATCGTTTTTTCACTATTTCTACCCTTTTGAATGACAATTGTTACTCCCTTATCTACAAAAAGGTTTACTATTTTAACTGCTTCCTGAAGGATTCCCCCGCCGTTATAACGCAGGTCAAGGACCAGCCCGGAAAGGTTGTTTTTCTTAAGCTCTACAAGGGCATCCTTTACTTCTTCAGCTGAGTTTTCAAGAAATTTATCAAGTTTTATGTATCCTACATTATCAGCAAGCATTCCATAATACGGAACATTATTCTGTCTGATCTCAGCGCGTACCAGATTAACTTCCACAGGCCCCGGAGAACCCGGCCTTTGTATCAGCAATTTTACCGCAGTTCCTTTAGATCCTTTAAGCATTGAGCTCACCTGATCGTTGATTTTCCCTTTCAAAGAAACCTTATTAATTTCAAGGATCTCATCCCCGGCTCTCACATCGGACTTCTGTGCAGGGAAACCCTGGTAAGGTTCTGAAATAATGACTTTACCGCTCCTGCTCGAAACAGTTGCTCCAATGCCCCCATACTGGGTACTGACATATTTTAGCTTATAATCCTCAATGTCTGATTCGGGAATATATTCTGTATAAGGATCCAGGCCCTCCAGCATAGCATCAATTCCTGTCTTCATCACGTCAGATGCATTAACATCATCTACATAGTTGATACTCAACTGTTTATAAACCGATGCGAAAATCTCGAGATTTTTCGATACCTGAAACAGGTCTTCAACAAAGGAGAAAGAGAAGATAGATACGATAACAGTGCCTAGAATTATTCCCTTCTTCAGTTTAGCTTTCAATGGACTTGGACTGCCTGACTTCTTCATGCCAATTAATTAAGATAATTAAAAGTACAAAAAAGCTCACTGGTTTGAAAGGAACAGCTAACAGAAAAACTATCAATCGTATGAGAATGCGGGGCCTGATATTTATTATAACCTGTTGGTATCAATATTTACCAGACCTTTTTTAAGTGTGAACACCACATATTCCCGGCTGCGTTTGATGCGGTTCATCAGGCGGGTTATCAATTCCTCTTCCTGGCCCTCCTGATAGGCAAGATCTTCATCATTCAGGTGATTATACTTACGTTTTACTTTTAATTTCAAACGATCCCATTCGGAATTGCTTATGCTGATCTCTGCCATGGCTTAAGTTTGTACAAAATTAATTTTTTATCATGACAATTTTCAAAAAATCAATAAAATGAATTAACACAACATTTTTCGTTAAATGATGTTATGATGGGTAACAATTATATTATAATTAAACTTACAATATTAAAAAATAACGATCATGAAAAAAATTATTCTTGGATGCTGCCTTATGTTAACTACAAGTATGGCAGCAATGGCACAATTACCTTCATTCGCTTTCGGTATTAAAGGGGGTGTCAACTATTCTAATTTAAAGACTAAAAATGATCTGACAGATCAGAACAGTATCATGGGGTATCAGGTGGGTGTGTTCTCACGTATTGGTGCTATAGGTATGTATTTCCAGCCTGAGTTATACCTGGGAAGTAAGGGGAATGAATTCGTCCGTATTGAAAATACAGGCGGCACTTCGGTGGAGGCTAAAGGTAAAGTAAAATTTACTACGCTTGATCTCCCACTTTTGCTCGGGACAAAGATCGGGCCTAATAAACTGAACATTCGTTTTATGGCCGGCCCGGTTATATCTTTTATTGTTGATGAGAATACGACTTTTGATTCAGCATATCAGAATATAAGTGATTTTGGTAATTACAAAAAACAAACTCTGGGAGTACAGGCAGGAACAGGGGTCGATCTGGGTAACCTGACAGTTGACCTGCGCTACGAAGCCGGTTTAAGTAATGTGAGCCAAAGCGAAAAATACAGTCAGAAACAGAACCTGTTTCATTTGAGTTTGGGATTTAAGTTATTGTAAAAAATAAGCCTGATTAAAAACCCTGGTATAAACCGGGGTTTTTTATTGCAAGGATGAGTGTTTTTGCAGTTTCCTTCATCAGATTTGTTATTATTTTAATTCGTAAATCACGCTCCTTTTGCTTTCATTTCCTGTCCTGTCTACACTGGAAATTTCAATCCGGTTTAGATTGAGCGAAGTTTTTACAACGCTTCCATTCGTCTGCTGTGCAGAAATCGGCTGAACCTCTGAATGCCGGCTCAATTCAAACACGGTATCTATCCTGTTAAGGATTTTGTAATCCCATTTATTGCCATACTGATAATAAATAACCCAGCGAAATCTATCACTTCCTTCAAAAGAATTCAGTTTTATTTTTACGAACTCATCCTGAACTTCAGTCGTTCCATCCGGGGCTTGCGGAGCAATTTTATCCAGCCAGGGACTTGCGGGAACGAGTGCAGGCTTCTTGTATGGCCCATTTAAAATAGCATTGGAAAGGCTGTCATTCTTTAGCAGTTGAGAAATACTCCAGTGTACTACCCCTTTACTTTTGGGCAGCATACCACGTGAAATCATGATCTCATTGATAATTTCATCGTTGTTTCTTTCCCCTCCCCCTTTGTTAACACTTATGCCAGGCCAAAGATGCCGATCCTTCAGGTTCTCAGCAGCCCACCATCCCAGTAAAACTGGGAAGCTCTGAGGGATTCTGTTGATCTCCCAGTATAATTGGGGAGTAAAATAATCTACCCAGCCTTTATTCAGCCAAAGACGCGCATCAGCATAAAGCTGTTCATACTGGTCAAATCCAGCCACAGATTCCGGATAACCGGGCTTCCATATTCCAAATGGACTGAGACCGAACTTTACATACCGCTTTTCTGCTTTTATCTCCCTGTACAGTCGCTGAATCAGATTATTCACACTTTCTCTTCTCCAATCTCCCCGGGAAAGTTTACCGCCGCCTGCCAGATAAGCTGTCCAGCTTTCATCATCCGGAAAATCTTCATTCAAATTATAAGAAGGATAGGGATAGAAATAATCGTCAAAATGCACCCCATCAATATCATATCGTTTAACAATATCCATTACTACTGCTGTTGTATGATCTTGTGTTTCTTTTTTTGCCGGATCAAGCCACCAATATCCTTCCTTAAGGTATACAGACAGATCCGGGTGTGTCTTTACAAAGGATTTTTCGCTAAGAACCCCACCATCTTTGTGATGGGACCTATAAGGGTTTAACCACACATGTAATTCCAGGCCGCGATCATGTGCCGCTTGTATCCAGAATTCCAATGGATCATAATAAGGGTCCGGCGCTTTGCCTACTTCTCCGGTAAGGTAATACGACCAGGGTTCAAGATCGCTCTTATATAGTGCATCAGCCTGAGGTCTAACCTGGAATATAACGGCATTGAAATTATGCGCCTTTAGAAAATCCAGTAATGCAATAGCCTCTTGTTGCTGCAACTCTGTGCTTAGACCGGGCTTACTTGGCCAATTGATGTTTGAAACTGTTGCCACCCAAGCCGCTCGAAATTCGGCAGGGGCCTTAATTGCCTGGCCTTTTTCAGGACTAAGAGGTTGCTGAGAAACACAGGCATTCAAGGCAAATAATATTAAAAGACCTGCAATAATTGGAGATGATTTCCTGAACATAGCTATTTGATTAACAATGAATGTCTGATGTGGCATAAGATTAGTATGCTCTCTTTAAGGTATCATTTACTTCTTTTAATAAGGATATTTTAGTCATATTAAATCTGGTCTACAAGCAATTTCTTTTAAAAAAGCTAAAAAAAACCGCCAACAAAAAAACCTCGCACGCCAGTCGGCAGGCGAGGTTTTATAAATTACACTATTTGAAACTCTTACCAGCCCGGGTTTTGAGTTAACTCAACGCCCTGATCTTTGTATAATTTAATCTGGTCAGGCCCAATCGGAGACAGATAAACTCTGGGATTATCAAAAATTCTTAAACTTGCAGCATTTTGAACAGGAATTATATATCCTTCTGCTGCGTTATTCTCAATCATAACAGTGGTTGCTTTTGGATAATCTGCTCTTTTGATCCATGCTGCCCGGTTACTATCCTTATTCCTGATATGATCGGTATACTCCAGTTTTTTCCATCTTCGGAGGTCATTCAGCCTGAAACCTTCCATCATCAGTTCAACCCGGCGTTCCCGGCGGATCTCCCAGATTAAAGACGGTACTGTTGGATCCCGGGCCGGGTCATTGTAAACTTTACCCCCAACAGCTGGCTGTCCGCCCATAACCTGAAGAGCAGGCATTTTCACATTTGCACGGGCTCTTAGTTTGTTGATGGAGGCGTCAAGATCCGCCTGGGTCAGGGTTCCGAGCTCAGCTGCTGCTTCAGCATAATTTAACAGCACTTCCCCGAAACGTAATTCAGGAGAATCGGATGAATTTGTTTGCGATAAACTTTCCGGCGTACCAAGAAAGGCTTCATTCAGGAATTTAATTACTGCGTAACCTGCATTAGAATAGGCATAATCTTTTACATAACCGGTGATCCTCAGACTGTCCGCAAAGGTGCTATTTATACGAGGATCCCTGTTTACCATAGCAGCAGACTTCTTAGCTGTTCCCTGGTAAATCGTTTTGTCGCCCTGATAAAGGGGAGACAGGCTAATAGGTAAGCCATCTTTAGCAAGATAAGAGTCAATAGCTGACTTACTGGCTCCGGCAAGCTGAGCTTCATGCTGATTCACATAACTCATTAAGCTGTGCATAATTAATGCGGGCTCATATCTTCTGAAAAGTATAATCTCAGGATTAGCTGAAAGATCCAGGGAATTAAATAATCCTCTGTAGTCAGGAGCTATTGAATACCCACCCTTGGTCATTACCTCATTAGCTGCCCATTTAGCTGCCTCAAGGTATTGAGTGGCTTTGGCACTATTGCCGGCATGATATTTCTGCCAGGTACCTTCGAAAAGGAATACCTGTGACATACGTGCTAATACTACATACCTGTTAACCACTGTTTTATCACCATCTTTGGCACGCACATTAGCCGCTGCATATTGAAAATCAGCTAATACGCTATCCATCACAAGGGTACGGGGATCACGCGGTTTGTAAAGCTCCGGGTCGTCTTCTGCAAGCACACGGCCATACCAGGGGAAATCTCCGAAATCATTAACCCGGTTAGCAAACTCCGTTGCACGGAAGAACCTTGCTACACCTGTCCAGTGGTTCTTTGCCTCCTGGCTCATCGGTACGGTTTTTACCCGGTCGATGAACAGGTTCGAGCGTCTGATCCATCCAAAAGTATTAGGATTGGTTGTACTTGTACTGCTCCAAGTCGCATTTGTAGCAGGCAGGTTTAAAGTAAACTGAGTGCTGTAAGCAAAATCATCATTAAGACTTTGCCCGTAAAAAAATCCACCCCAGCTCAGATCAAACCCTACAGCATACCCCGGGAAATACCGGGGATAATAATTCCATGTAAATGTCCGGACATTGGCTTCACTGCTCCAGTAACTTTCATCTGTCAGCGAATCCAGGGGAAGCTTCTCCAGAAGGTCTTTCTTACATCCCAGGAACAACAGGGGACAAAGCAAAAATAATATTATCTTCTTTTTCATAATTATCTGATTTATTAAAGTGTAACCTGGAGACCGAAGGAAAGTGATCTGCGGTAAGGATAGACCCTTCCGAAAGTTCTCTGATCATTCTCACCGGTGGTAGTGTAAGCCACTTCAGGATCAATGCTGATCTCTCCTAAATTGTCTTTCTCAAACAAGTTCTCCCCGCTGAAGTAAAGACGTGCTTTATTTAATTTAAGTCTTTCACTGAGACGCGCAGGAAGGGTGTATCCAAAAGAGATGTTCTTGGCTCTCAGGTACGACAGGTCCAGCAGGTATTTAGTTTGCTGCAAGAAATTCGTCACGTTAGCAGTTTGACCGATTCCATGGCAAAGGGGAAGCCCGACGACACCCCCAGGAAGAAGGCAGCCAGCGGCGCTTTTTCCACATAGGGTTTCACGGCGTCGAGCCAGCTTTTGCGGCCCGCAATGGCGTCAGTCACTTCATTCCCCCGGTCTCGTCCTGTTGCGCGCCACCATATGGCCTCGCGCC
>CAYHRC010000056.1:0-11472 GCA_964358565.1 uncultured Sphingobacterium sp.
TTTCTAAGCTTCGGGAGAGTGTTCCTCGATGAAGTCGGATCAGTAGTTTCTTTTGGCCGGACAGTATGGGCACTGGGTTTCCTTATTAATTCAGCACCAAATAATTCATACAGGGAATTTGCTGAGGAGTTGTTTATACGTTCAGTTCCACACTTTAACGCATTGGTTCATATGCGCGGTGTCGCGAATACCATAATTGGCATTTCACATTACCTGAAGATTCACCCATATAATGATGAACTATTAAATCAGCTAAAAGCGCTGACAGTACCATTGATCGAAGCTTATGATAGACATAGGGGACCGGATTGGCATTGGTTCGAAGAAAAATTAACCTACGACAATGCTATCTTACCGCTCGCCCTCTTACATTCATCAGAGATAACAGGCGATCAGCATGTTAGTGAAGTCGCATTTGAATCCATTGAATTTCTCGATAAGCTAACCCTAAGTAAGGGCTATTTAAGTCCTGTGGGCAGTGATGGCTGGTATTATCGCGGATCTGATATGGCTATTTTCGATCAGCAGGCTATAGAAACAATGGCCATGGTTCTGATGTATGCTAAAGCTTATGATATCAGTCAAAAAGCTGATTATATTAATAAAATGTACATGTCTTACCTGTGGTTCCTTGGTGAAAATACTCTCCGCTTACCATTATATGACCATGAGACAAAAGGATGTTGCGATGGCTTACAACCTGGTGGTCTCAACCGAAATCAGGGTGCAGAAAGTACGCTGGCATACCTGGTTTCACATCTGATCGTGTTAAAATCACTTGATGCCGAGTCTGTTATTGAAGTTGAAAAAAATATGAAAATAGTAAAATCTGAAGCAAAAGCAGAATTTGAAGCTGCCTGATGAAAATTGCTGTCTTATCCCCGATTGCCTGGCGAACCCCGCCAAGGCATTACGGGCCTTGGGAACAAATGGCATCTAATTTAGCAGAAGGCCTGAATGCAGCCGGAATAGATGTGAGTCTCTTTGCCACCGGTGATTCCATCACATCGGCCACGCTTGATTCTGTTGCCGCCAAAGGTTATGAAGATGACCGCGATCAGGATGCCAAGGTGATTGAGTGCCTGCACATCAGTAATCTGATGGAAAAAGCGGGGCAGTTTGACCTGATCCATAATCATTTTGATTTCTTGCCACTTACCTTTTCCAGGCTAATTAAAACGCCCATGATCACAACCATACATGGGTTTTCCTCGGAAAAGATAATCCCCGTTTATAAAAAATACAATTCAACTTCCTCGTATGTATCCATCAGTAATTCTGACAGAAGTCCGGAATTACAGTATTTAAGCACGGTATATAATGGTATAAGAGCAGAAGACTTTACGTTTAATGCCGATCCTGATGATTACCTCCTTTTTTTTGGTCGTATACATCCTGATAAAGGAACGAAGGAAGCTATTGACATTGCAAAAAAAAGCGGCAAACGCCTCATAATTGCCGGAATAATTCAGGATGAGCAATATTTTAAACAAGAGATAGAGCCCTCAATTGGAGAGGATATTAGTTTTTATGGTCATGCCGGCCCTGAAGAAAGAAACAAGCTTTTAGGAAAGGCCCTGACTTTACTTCATCCCATATTATTCGATGAGCCTTTCGGCCTGAGTGTTGCTGAAGCCATGCTTTGCGGCACCCCGGTAATTGCCTTTAACAGGGGATCAATGCCTGAATTAATTCGTGATGGCCAAAGCGGCTTCCTCGTTGAGAATGTCGGGGAAGCCGTGGAGGCAATCCGGGATATAAGTAAAATCCAGCGAATCGATTGCCATACCTGGTCTCAAAATAATTTTTCCAGCGAAAAAATGGTTGCTGATTACATTAATCTATATAAACATCTCATGTAGTGATGATGATTTGCTCTTAAGCTTATCCAACAAAGCATTTATATCGACTGTTGCGAAAGATGAGCAATAATCAGACAATCCATATGGAATGATAAGCTTTTCATTATGGATTATTGAACCGCAGGAATACAAAACATTGGGAACATAACCTTCCCTTTCATCTTTATTTGGGATTAAAAGTGGCTCAGATAAACGTCCAATCTCAATTGAAGGGTCATCAAGTTTCAACAAACTTGCTCCAAGGCAGTAACGCCGCATAGGACCAACTCCATGGGTAATTATCAGCCAGCCATCCTCTGTTTCAATGGGTGACCCGCAATTGCCGATCTGGATATATTCCCATGGCGCATGAGGCTGCTGCATCATTATCGGCTCTTCCCATATATTTATCTTATCTGAATACATGATATAATTATTCCAGCCATCAATACGGGACATCATGGCATACTTGCCATTAATTTTACGGGGGAACAAGGCCAGGTTCTTATTCTGAGCTCCTGCACCATATAGCGGGGAAATATTAAATTCATAAAAATCTTTTGTCTGTAATAACTTAGGCATAATTAAATGCCCGTCATATGCTGTATAAGTCGCATAATAGATAATGCTTCCATCATCCTTAATAAAACGTACAAAACGGGCATCCTCAATACCCTTGCTTTCAAACTCAGAGATAGGAAATATTACGCGGTCAGAAATATCAGTGTCCTTTGAGAAACTGATATCGTGATACGAATCCGACAGCCACAAGACCTTATCATATTCCAGTTTCCTTTCTTCTGATTCCTGCTGTTTTTTAAGATCCAATAAAACCTTACGGAGCTCCTGATATTCAAAATTACTACCCAACTTCGCTTTGACATCCTTCAGGACATCAACCTCTATATTTTCAGAAGCCTTTTTGAAAAACAGCTTCTTTACATAAATTGCATTTTTAATTATTTCAGCTTCATCAATGTAGTTCCCGGATGGGATGACAGTAATATCTCCATTTTTATCAACCATTGCTCTCCTGAATACAATAGAGGATATATGGCCCTCACCTACCGCTCTGAAACTGATGAGCATCCTTTTTTCACCATCCACAACTTCTGTTTGATCAGGGTCTTCCATTATAGAAGGGTTAAAAAATGCGGCAGATTCAATAGAATACTCATGAGTAAAATATGAACCTATCAATAACTTACGATAAGGCATAAGTTCATTAAAGTCCATTCCCATCTCATCAAATAGTCTTTTTACTTTATCACAATGCCTGTTTAATATTTTGGTGATATTCCGGTGTCTTTTAGAATATTCCTGCAAAAGCGGGGAAATGATGCTAAAAACCTCAGCATTGGAAAGCAACATAACTTTGTTAATCAATTCTTTGGCACGTTCGTCCTGACTGAAAAAAAAACGGGCAATCACACGTTTAGGGTCGGGGTATACTTTAACGGGACTGCGCTTTATAGATAATCTCATGGTATAATTTTGGTCGGCTAATTTTTAAAATAGTTTTATCAGTTACTATGCCATCTTCGCACGTTTGATAAGATATGAATGAAGTATCTGGTAATAACCGGAGTGAATATCTGCATCAATAAGATCAATCTTATACTGTGCACACTTTAATTTAAGTTCTTTCTGATACATATTTACTGCCTGAATATAGGCTTCCTTCACATTATTCGGATGTATTTTCAGTTCCTCATCACTTTCAAGATCAATAAAATGATAGGGCCGGTTTTCAAAATCAAAATTCAGTTCTTTTTTATGATCCAGAACATTAAACATTATCACTTCATGTTTATTGTGTTTGAGATGCTGAAGTGCTGAAAATATTTCTGAAAGTTGACTGGCAGCTTCACCTTCGAGCATGTCACTGAAAATTATCACAAGTGAACGCTTATGAATTTGTTCAGCTATTTCATGCAAAGCAGTAGCTACCGCTGTTCGCTCGCCTCTTCCCTTACGGTTTATTAGCTTTTCCAGTTCGGAAAACAAATATTTCTGATGGATCGTGGTAGATTTCGCTGATGTTGAAAGTTCAAGTTTATCAGAAAAGCAACTTAATCCGAATGCATCACGCTGCTTTTTAAACAAATACATTAAAGATGCAGCGGCATGCACAGAAAACAATAGCTTATTGAAATCTTTTGCCGGATAATACATAGAGGAGGAAACATCAATTACGATCTGACACCTCAAATTTGTTTCTTCTTCAAAGCGCTTGACAAATAACTTATCCGTGCGGCCATATAATTTCCAGTCTATATTTTTAATAGAATCGCCGGTATTATAAAGCCTGTGTTCTGCGAATTCAACTGAAAACCCATGAAAGGGACTTTTATGCAGTCCGGTTATAAACCCCTCTACAACTTGCTGCGAAAGCAATTCAAGATTTCCAAAATCCTGGAAATCCTTATAATTTGCGAGAGTGGGTTCCATGTTCTAAAATAGTATAATAATTAATCTTTTAATGGCAGTTCAGACTTTTATCATTTCTCTAATATCTGCAGGGAACAGGATATAAACACTGTGACTGTGAGAATGGTTTATTAAAAAAAGATTTATACCTTCGAATATTGCGGGTCATCTAACCAGGTGATTCATCCACATATCAAAGCTAACCATAAAATTTATTAACATACAGATAAACCATAAACATATGATGATCAATAGTTTCAGAACTGCTTTGGTATCGGGCTTTCTGGCGTTATCAATTTCTGCACAGGCCCAACAAAAGGAACTCAGTTTTAAAGATGTTTTTACAAATCCTGTAAAAGATATTATTAATCCAATACCCGCCTATAGAGGCTGGGCAGATAACACCCATTATATAGAATACCGTGGAGAGGGACAGGACGTAAAACCCTATACTGTAGATGTCAAATCAGGAGAAGCAGTTCCATCACCACCAGATCAGGTAAATGAGGCAACAGTAATTATAAAAAACAAGGATGTGTTTTTTAAAGATGCTGCAGGCCTTGAAAAACAACTTACGCGTGATACCCTTTTGGAAAAGAACCCAATTCTTTCACCTGATGGAAAGCAGGTTGCCTTTACGCGGAATAATGACCTTTACTCTGTTGATATTACCTCAGGCAAGGAAACCCGGTATACCAGCGATGGATCAGAAGTCGTATATAATGGATGGGCATCATGGGTTTATTTTGAAGAAATACTAGGCCGTCCAAGTCACTATAAAGCATTCTGGTGGAGCCCTGATAGTAAACGCATAGCCTTTATGAGGTTTGATGATTCTCAGGTGCCGGTATTCCCAATTTATAATTCAAACGGCCAGCATGGTTTTCTTGAAAATACCCGTTACCCCAAAGCGGGGGATAAAAATCCCGAGGTTAAAATGGGAATTGTAAATACAGGCATACAGGGTACGGTCTGGTCAGATTTTAACCCGAAGGACGATCAGTATTTCGGAACACCTTTCTGGATGGCCGATAGCAAAACATTATGGATGCAATGGATGAACCGTGATCAGAATAACCTGATCATTTATAGTGTTAATCCGCAAACCGGAAGTAAAAATGTTATTTACGAGGAAAAACAAAAAACATGGGTTGACTGGTTTGATGGCATGTATTTTCTTAAAAATGGACAGGGATTTATCCTGAAGAGTGATAAAAGTGGCTGGGGTCATTATTATTATTATGATCTGCAGGGAAACCTTAAAAAACAGCTGACTTCAGGTTCCTGGCGTGTAGATGAATTATTATTGGTGAATGAAAGAGACCAGGAAATATATTTTACAGCAAGACAGGAAAACTCTACCCGCCACGACCTGTATCACGTAAGTTTAAAAGGCAATAAGGAACCCGAGCACCTTACATTTGGGAATTATGATCATCAGATCAGCTTATCTCCTGATGGGAGATACTTTATAACTACTTACTCAAACCTTTCAACACCCACCCGGTCAGCTTTATTTGATAACAAAGGTGAACTGATCAGGGATCTGGCCAATTCTCAGGGAACTGCATTTGAGTCGTATAAATTACCGAAAACCGAATTAAGTTATTATAGAACCCGTGATGGACTGGAATTACCAATGACCATAACATTGCCCCTAAACTTTGACCCTGCCAAAAAATATCCTGTATGGATATCTGTTTATGGGGGCCCTGATGCGGGGACAGTTTACGATAAGTGGAAAAGTCCTCTGGGCCTGAACTACTGGTGGGCAAAAGAAGGTGTGATCCAGGCAACGATGGATAACCGGAGCGCTGGTCATTTAGGCAAGATAGGTATGGATTTTATATACAGGAAAATGGGCAAATATGAAATTGAAGATTATATGGATGCCGCAAATAGTTTAAAAGCTAAGTCCTATGTTGATCCGTCAAGGATAGGAATCACCGGAGGTAGTTTCGGAGGATATATTACCACCATGGCTTTAACTTACGGTGCAGATGTCTTTACACATGGAATAGCTAATTACTCTGTTACTGACTGGTCGCTTTATGATACCCATTATGCTGAACGGTTTATGGGAACACCGAAAAATAACCCTGAAGGATATAAGTTAACATCACCTCTTACCTATGCTGATAAACTAAAGGGTAGCCTGCGTATCGTGCACGGGACAATGGATGATAATGTACATATGCAGAACAGCATTCAGTTCATCAATAAATTACAAGACCTCAACAAGCATTTTGAGTTCATGTTATATCCAGGTGAACGGCATGGATGGGGAGGATTAAAAGCAAGGCACAGCAGTCAGGAAGCCGTACGATACATGTACAGCAACCTCCTCCAAAGACCATTACCTGTTGATTTTTTAGAGTATTGGAAGTAATCCGGAAGAACTGATAAGTAAAAAAAACTCCTCTGCTATAATATAAACAGGGGAGTTTTTAATAAAATATATGTTTGCTGCAATTATACCAGATGCTTGCTCAATTTGTCTGCGAGAACAGATTTAGGTACCGCACCGATTTGCTTGTCTACAATTTCTCCGTCCTTGAAGAATAACAAAGCAGGAATGTTACGGATACCGAATTTCATGGAAATTCCTGGATTGTTATCTACGTTAACTTTACCAATTACTGCTTTTCCTTCATACTCTTTTGCCAGTTCTTCTACTACCGGACCAACCATCCTGCAGGGGCCACACCACTCTGCCCAAAAATCAACCAAAACTGGTTTATCCGACTTAAGAACTAATTCGTCGAAATTTGCATCTGTTATTTCTAATGCCATAATAATAAGGTTTTCTTTAATTTTACTCAAATATAGTATTCAATTTTCCTGCCACAATACTCTGGTGCCATTGTGACACTATTTATGCAATTTGATAATCTATGTGATTTGAATTCTCAATTGTAAATTAAGCGGTGTAGAAAATCCCCGAAATACCATTATCCAGCATATTAAAAATTGAAAAATCAGCACATTAATTGAAAAAAAAGGAAATAGCTCTTAAGTTTAAATTGCTACAATAAATCAGGCAGATTTGCACTTTAGTATTTGTCCTAATTGAGCTTATACCTCACCCCGTTCAATTTGGCAATATCTTCTAAAAATTCATTGCTAGGGTTGATCTTACAAGATTTTGAGGGCATTTCCAAAGCAGTTTCATCATCATAATCCATGATCATAAACTTTAACTGGCAGTTCCTTTGTTGGTTTTGTTCCGTATTCGTTTTTACAATCTGATCCATCTTATCCATAAAGCTTTCTGATACTTCCGTTAGTGGCAATTGAATGGTAAGACATTTTGACATTTTATCCCGTAATTCTGATAGCAGTACAATACTGTTTACTTTATACTCCCAGTTATCCTTTTGTTTAAAACGCTCGGTCACAATTCCTCTTACCTGCAGGAACAGGCCAACTTCAAGGTAATGTTTCATTTTGACATAGTCTTCCCCAAAAAGAACAATCTCAAAGGTATCGCTATAATCTTCGAGCATAAATGACCCAAAAGGCTTGCCATTCTTAGTGGTACGATGACTACAGGCTGAAACTAAACCACCAATGATAAGATCACGGTTACTTATTTTCTTAAACTCCTCCAGATCCTCAGGCAGGATTTCGGATCCCTTCATCCTGTTGATAAGACCGAGATACTTAACCTGATGAGAACAGAAATTATCAAGTTCGAATTTATAATTATCTAAGGGATGGCCGGTGAGATAAATACCGATAGATTCCTTTTCATACTTAAGCTTCTCTATTAATCCCCATTCTTCACATTCAGGTAATTGTGGTTCAGTGATCTGCGCGTCGGTAGTACCTCCAAAAAGCGAAGCCTGGGAGGAATTTAAATTATTCTGAAAATCATTTGTGTATTTAACCAGACGTTCAATACCGTTATACATTCCACCATCCGGCTTATAAAAGAACTGAGACCTCTTGAAGCCAAAGCAGTCGAATGCCCCGCCATAAACCAGATTTTCATATACCTTTTTACTTACTGAACGGGAATTTGTGCGTCGCGAAAAATCATAGATACTTTTATATTGTCCGTTTTCAAGGCGTTCTTCAACGATGCTTTCAACAGCCTTTTCACCAACTCCCTTCATTCCGGACATTCCAAAACGAACTTCTCCTTTTTTATTTACAATGAAACTTAATTCAGATTCGTTGATATCAGGGCCAAGAACAGTAATTCCCATTCTTTTACATTCTTCCATAAAGAAAGAGATCTTATCAATGTTATTCTGGTTATTTAAAACCGCAGCCATATATTCAGCAGGGTAGTTTGCTTTTAAATAAGCTGTCTGATAGGCTACAAAAGCATAGCAGGTAGAATGGGATTTATTAAATGCATACTGCGCAAAAGCCTCCCAGTCAGTCCAAACCTTTTCTGCAATTTTGGTATCATGTCCGTTGCTTTTGCAGCCCTCCATAAATTGGGCTTTCATTTTATTCAGAACCTCGAGCTGCTTTTTACCCATTGCTTTACGCAATACATCCGCATCCCCCTTGCTAAAGCCCGCAAGCTTTTGTGATAAAAGCATTACCTGCTCCTGGTAAACTGTAATGCCATAAGTCTCTTCAAGGTGCTCCTGCATATCCTCCAGATCGTAACTTACTTCTTCCCGTCCATGTTTACGGGAGATGAATTTGGGTATATATTCTATCGGCCCCGGGCGATACAGAGCATTCATAGCAATAAGATCCTCAAATTTATCCGGTTTTAATTCACGCAGGTACATCTGCATTCCATCGCTTTCAAACTGGAACGTTCCGTTTGTGTCGCCACGCTGGTAAAGTTCAAATGTTTTTTGGTCTTCGAGTGAAATGTAGTCGATGTCAATATCAACATTGTGGTTCTGCTTGATCAGGCGAAGCGCATCCTTAATAATTGTCAGGGTCTTCAGACCAAGAAAGTCCATTTTGATTACGCCCGCATCTTCAATCACTCTGCCATCAAACTGGGTAACAAGCAGGTTCGATTCTTTTGAGGTGGCAACAGGGATAATATCAGTCAGATCATAAGGAGCAATAATGATCCCTGCGGCATGAACTCCTACATTCCGTACAGAGCCTTCAAGGATCATTGCTTCTTTAAGAACCTCCGACTGAACAGTTTTTCCATCCTCTAATATCTTCCGAAGTGTTTTTATGTTCTCAAAATCTTCCGGATTCTGTTCTTTTTTTACGATATCAATCGGAGCTGTCATCACCTGCACGAGACTGGTCCCGGGCCTGTCAGGAACCAATTTAGCAAGCATGTTCGATTCAGCTAATGGCAATGCAAGTACCCGTGCCACATCCTTGATACTTGACTTAGCTGCCATAGAACCATAAGTTATGATCTGAGCTACCTGGTTCTTGCCATATTTATCAACGACATAGTCAATTACTTTCTGACGTCCGGCATCATCAAAATCGGTATCAATATCGGGCATCGATTTACGATCTGGATTAAGGAAGCGCTCAAAAAGCAGATTATACTTTATTGGATCTATATTTGTAATTCCAATACAATAAGCAACGACAGAACCGGCAGCAGAACCACGTCCCGGACCAATAAATACACCAAGATCACGACCTGCACGAATAAAATCAGCCACGATCAGGAAATACCCGGCAAAGCCCATTGTACGAATAGTAAACAACTCAAAATTGAGCCTCTCTTCAACCTCCGGAGAAATATCGCGATATCGTTCTTTTGCACCTGTAAAGGTCAAATGCTTGAGATATTCCCACTGATTAAGATTTTCAGACTCGGGACCGCTATGTATCTTAAATTCTTCCGGAATTGGAAAGTTCGGAAGCATAATATCACGCTTGAGCTGAAGATGTTCAACTTTATCAACTATCTCATTAGTGTTATCCAGGGATTCCGGCAGGTCATGAAAGAGCTGTCCCATTTCTGCCTGAGTCTTAAAAAAGAACTGATCATTTGGAAAACCAAAACGGAAGCCTTTACCTCCTTCTTCGTCTGTTGCAATCGGAGTGCTTTTAACATCTCCCGTATTCACACACAGAAGTATATCATGCGCATTAGCATCCTGCTGATCTACGTAGTGTGAATCGTTCGAACAGATAACTTTTACACCGAACTTCTTTGCAAATTTAAGCAGGACATTATTTACAATCTGTTGTTCAGGAATATCATGCCTTTGTAATTCGACATAATAATCTTCCCCGAAAAGATCCAACCACCATTTAAACTCAATTTCAGCCTCCGCTTCACCTTTTTTCAGTATTGTTTGCGGAACAGAGGCACCCAGACAGCAGGTAGTAGCAATTAAACCTTCATGATACTGAACAATTAATTCCTTGTCAATACGGGGCCATTTACTGTAAAGGCCTTCCATATAACCTAAGGAACAGAGCTTGACAAGATTTTTGTATCCGGTAGCATTTTTGGCCAGTAAAAGCTGATGAAAACGCTGATCACGTTTATCTTTGGTAAACTGTTTTATATGCCTGTCATTAACAACATAAAATTCGCAACCTACAATTGGTTTTACCCCATGTTTACCCGCTTCGGCTACAAACTTAAAGACACCGAACATATTTCCATGGTCGGTGATAGCCATAGCTTTCATACCATCTGCTTTTGCTTTTTTAAATAAGCGTGAGATGTCAGCAGCTCCGTCAAGAAGAGAAAACTGCGTATGTACATGAAGGTGTGAGAAGTCAGGCATCAGAGGAAAATTTAAAACGGCATGAATTTCAAATTTACAAATCTTTTAAACGAGGTTTTAGGGTGTTGAAAAGTAAACATTGAAGATGAAGCTGTAATTTGGCAGGATCCTTAATGATACAATATATCTGTGCCGGATGAGTTAAATTTCAACACCGAAAAAACCAAATCACAAAAATGAGTAGAAATTTTTTACCTGTTATTCTTTCTTTTGTAATAAGTCTGAGCAGCTGCTCTTCTCTTTATATGCCAAATGTTCCGAACACACCCATGTTAAGCTCAAAGGGCGAATTACATGCCGCCGCACATGTATCCCTGAAAGGTAACACCAGTTTTAGTTCGGCTTACGCTGCGTCGGAGCATTTTGCAATCCTGTTAAATGGTTCTGTAATGAACAGGACCCTGGAAAGGAAAGATTTCAGACATAATTTAGTCGAAACAGGAGCCGGCTACTTCACTACTTTCGGTGCAGCTAAAACTCGCGTTTTTGAGGCCTACGCAGGA